>BNXT01000007.1 GCA_025999775.1 Bacteroidia bacterium
GAAAATCAAAAAAAATTCTCAATTCTCAACTCTCAATTATCAATTAATATGAAGCATACAGAAAAAGAATTAATTGTGCTGAAAGAAGAAGTCAGCCAAATGTGGAAATTGGTGTTGTCGCAATTAGAAAAGGCTAAGCAGTCGTTTCTGAGCGGCGATATTGAATTAGCACGAGAAATTGTCAGTCGCGAAAAGCGTGTAGATTCCTTTGAATTGAAAATCGACAGTGATTGCGAAAATTACATTGCCCTGTACAACCCTGTGGCGGTTGATTTGCGCTTGGTGCTTTCGTTGTTCAAAATTTGCAGTACATTAGAACGAATTGCCGATTTTGCAGACGGAATAGCCCGCTATGTGATAGAGGAAAGTTGCGAGCCGTTTTCTGCCGAAATAACAGAAAGTTTGCGAATAGAAACAATGTTCGACACGGTTATCGAAATGCTTTCGGATAGTTACGTGGCTTTAGATATGGAAAACACCAAACTGTCGGGGAAAATTTTGTCAAAGGACGAAACGATAGATGAAATTTATCACAACGCTCTGAAAATTCTTGCTGAAGCCATTCGCAACAAAACAATCACAGCAGAATGTGGACTGAAAACAATGCTTGTAATCCGCAAGATAGAACGAATGGGCGACCATTGCAGCAATATCGTAGAAGAAATAGTGTTTTACATTGATGCAAAAGTGCTGAAACATAGCGGAAATAAGTGATTATATTTTTTCACAATTGCTGGAATTGTGGAATAATTTTCCGCAAGAAAACACGAAATGCAATTCGATAAAAGTGTGTACTTTACGAAATGCAATTCGAAAAAACATAGTTTTTTACGAAGTGTAATTAGTAAAATCATTTATTTTTACTAACTATATTTAGAAAAAAGTTGTATCTTTGCAAAAAAATTTAATAGTTATGGAAGATATAATTAACATTCAAAACCCGCATTGGAAAGGCAAATTTTATCAGAATTTGCATAAACGCGCAACCATAGACAAGTTGATAAACAACTTACAAATTCGTCATATACAAATACTTACAGGCATAAGGCGAAGCGGAAAATCGTCTTTGTTTCGTATGTTGATAAACGAACTTATGAAACAGGGAATACCGCCAAAATCAATTCTGTTTTTGAATATGGACGAGCCGCACTATTACGAAATCTGGGAAAATTCCGCACTGTTTTATAAAATTATTAATCTGGCGGAAAAAATGACAGGCGAAAAGGTGCAGTATCTTTTTTTAGACGAGGTGCAGGTTGTATATCGTTGGGAAAACTTTGTAAAAAGCACTTACGACAGCGAAATTTTTAAGAAAATTTTTGTTACAGGCTCAAATTCTTCGTTTTTGAACAATGAATATTCTACTTTGCTGTCGGGTAGATATTTAGCCAACAAAGTTTTTCCGTATTCGTTGAAAGAATTGTTTGAAAATAATGGTATAACCGATTATTTGACGCTTATTTCGGAACGAGCCACTGTGTTGAGAATGATTGACGATTGCTTGGAATGGGGCTGTTTCCCTGAAATTAAAGCATTGAAAAACAACGAAATAAAATCAAATTTGCTGAACAGTTATTTCGATTCAATCATAATGAAAGATTGTGTCAGCCGCTACCAAATTGCTGATATTGCTACGTTTAAGAAACTGCTTTTGTATTCGATTTCAAATGTTGGAGCGGTTTGTTCGTACAAAAGTTTGGGGGCGGCGGCAGGAACGAACGAAAATACGGCAAAAAAATATATTAACATTCTTGATGACAGTCATATCATTCAAGATGTGTCGAATTTTGCCTTTTCGTTAAAAGAAAATGTGCGGCAAAGTCATAAAATTTATGCGTCTGACACAGGTTTGATAAATGCCGTTTCCTATCGTTTTTGGGACAATAAGGCGAAACTTTTTGAAAACTTTGTATTTAACGAACTGCAAAAACAGCGGCACGAAGAAATTACCTTTGCCAATGCAGGCGGCGAATGTGATTTTGTGATTAAAAACGGTTTTGATTACGAGGCGGTTCAGGTTTGCTATGAACTTACGCCGGAAAATCACAACAGAGAAATAAAAGGTTTTGAGAAAATCGAAAAAGAGGTAAAATTAAACCGCAAAACGATTATCACCTACAATCAGGAACAAACGCTTGGCGACATTGAAGTTGTGCCTGTTTGGAAATACTTTTTTAATAATAACTAAGGTATGGTGTTTAAACCCTACGGTTTACTTTATCACAACGCGATGAAAATGCTTGCTGAAGCCTCTATTTCAGCATATATTCATTAAAATATTGATACACAACTTGCCAATATTCATTATTTCTATCAGGGTCGTTGCTAAGAGAGTGTCCTGAATTGGGAAACGTAATCAATTTGTGCGTAACTCCTTTTTCTGTCAATTTAGCATCCATTCGGGTTGCATTACTGTACGACACCAATTCGTCTTGCATACCATACGCCAAAATCGTTGGTGGAGAGGCGCTATTTACCTGATAAATAGGTGATGCGTCATACCATTCTTGGGGAAAAATAAAATTGGGGTCGGTTGCTTGCGCCAATGTTACATTGGTGCCTGTGAGTTTGTTTAACATTTCACGACGATTGACGCCGTTCATCGCCTGTTGATCAGGGTCAAGAAAATCGGCTGGTCCTGTCCGAGACGAAAGAAACGCAACCTTAATCGGACTCTCCTTAGTGTATGAATACAGCAACGCCAAATGCCCACCAGCGCTGCTGCCGATAACAAACATTTTGTCGGTTTTTAGATGATATTTGTCGCCATTTTTTTTCAAAAAAGCCACTGCGGAATAAATATCGTCCAACATCTCTTTGTGAGTAACACTGTCGCCCAACAAACGATAATTGACAGAAACATACGCACTATTTATCTTATGCACCTTCTCTATTATGTAATCAAAATTGGTTTTGTCGCCGTTTGTCCAACTGCCGCCATGAATACACAAAACAATCGGCACTTTGTGCTGTTCATCAGCAATTTCGGGCAACGAAATATCCATTTTTTGTCGCGTATGTTCGCCGTATTCAATGTTTTTCATCGGGAGACCTTCTGACTGCAAACTTCCCGCACCGCCTGTCAAAGCAAATATGCTGAAAATGACAGGGATTAGCGCAATTTTACACATTCTTTTTTCGTATTTATCCATAATTATCTATAGTTTTACAACTGCAAAGATACAAAAAATCAATGAATAATGAACAATGACTGGCACCACACTAATAAAAAATGTCCCGCTATGGACAAAATGTTGGTAAAAAAAGAACCACCACCACCCGCTTGCCGTTAGGTAAGCGACCAAATCAAACGCACAATTGTCTGAACCATGATTTTCATAAGATGACCTTAAATCCGCAATTAAAAATTAACAAAAAGAAGCAAAGCGTTGAAAATAAAACACTTGCAACGCTTTGCAGTTTGAAAAAATTTCACTAAATTTGGTGCGTGAAACAACAAAAGTGAATTTTCCGATGACAAAGTCACAAAAAATTTCCAAAAACATTACTTCTTTTGGTCGCAACAATCGGTAATATGATAGTTTATTACGAAAACAGAGATGGTAATGCTAATGTAAAACTTTGTCAGGCTGAGACACTACTTAGAGCCTATAAAATATTGCTTGACCATGCTATTAAAATCAGGAATGCTCGTATGGATGCCGGTTCGTATTCCAAAGAGATTATTGTAACGGTAGCTGCAAAAAATATTTGCCTTTTTCTTACCTGTTTTATCGCATAGTTTGTCATATAATTTTTTTGCAAACTACAAACTCTTGGGCTTGCGGATTTAAGGTTATGGTAAAATGCTTTGAAAAAATACGGTCGATTTAATGTAGATATGTCTATCTACGATCGAACTTTAATGTTTCAATTTCAACCAAGAATTCCACTTGTGATAGCGTACTAATACCAACCTGCTATCAAATTGTTTTTTATAGTCTCGATAAAATCTCGCGGTGATTGAACGCCTGCTTTTGTGTTACAGTCGCTATCGTCATGCCTCTTCCATGGCATAGACCACCGACCGGTTCAGAAATTGTACCAAGGGTGCGGTTTTTTTTAATTCCGTCAGACAATACGCTAATAAATCGTCGCCATATAGGGTTTTATCAGAGATTTCACTGCTAAGGTCAAAGGTTCTCAACTTAATATACCGAGAATAGGGCGTATCATCAGGGAACTCTTTAGGCAGTTTCCGCAGACTTGAGCTATCATCCAGCGTAAAGCCCTTGGCTTTTTTCAACAAGGTTTCAAACGTTTTCCCCTCCGTATAAATAGCGTCTCTGACACTCTTGAGCACATTGGGTTGCGGACAATGTAAGCCCGCAGATAAAATACTACCACCAATATAGTCAGAGCCTTTCGGTTCAATGTGAAAGTAGTAACCCGCATAACCGGACATCTTACCGCCCGGACAGATATGTACGCCAAAATGTGTTTTATATGGCGTTTTATCCGGTGAAAACCGAACATCACGATAGATACGAAACGTGCAATTTTTCGCTGACAATGTTTTCACAGAACCGTCAAACTTACTAATACCGGATATCAACTGATCCGCAAACGCATTAATCGTCGCTTGAGCTTCTTTATAGCGTAGTTTATTCGCATCAAACCATTCTTTATGGTTGTTTTTTTGTAGCTCTTTCAAAAATTGAATAATCGCTTTCATAGCCTAATTTTAAGTTATACATTTAGCGTACTAAGAATACGGTGCGACGGTTGCGTTGACGATTTTCTTCGGAGGTATTAGGCACAAGCGGTTGCGTTTTTCCAAATCCCTTGAATGTCAGTTTGTTTCGGTCGGCGCCCTGCAATACCAAATACTCCAAAACAGCCTGTGCTCGACGTTCCGACAGAATGAGATTGGAAGCATCATCACCAATATCGTCGGTGTGCCCCTGTATTTCAATAGGTAAATCGGGGTTTTCTTTCAAAAAATCCACAAACTCATCGCATACGGCACGACTTTCCTGCAACATCTCATAAGAATTAGTTTCAAACAAGATATTATCCAAAGGGTAGGCAGTACCCTTTGTAATGGACGAAACCGTTGTTTCTAAGTTAATTTTTCTCTGTTTAATAGTGGCTTGATCTGAAGAAATGAGGGTGGATGTGAAAACTATACCAGTACCTTTGACGGTTAGTAATTGGGGTTTAGTTACGTTGACAAAAGCGGTGTAACGTCCGGAGGAATCGACGTCGATGAGGTCTGTTTGATTAGTTACGACGTCTTTAATTTGTAGGCTGGCGCTTTTGACGACATCGCCATGCTCATCTCGAAGCGCTCCCTTGACGAGTACAACATTTTCCGGTTTTATAGAGTCATAAAGCTTAAAACGATAGAGATTCCATCGTCCTGTATTCTCAATCTTATTAGAAGCAAAATAGCCATATTGTCCGTCCATACTGATAAAAAAGCCCGACTCATCGCCTTCGGTGTTGATAGGGTAGCCTAAATTCTTAGGTCGTGAGGCTTTAATAGCGTCGCCTGTCGTCGTCGTTTTACACATAAACATATCGTACCCTCCAACGCCTAAAAGACCGTTGGAAGCAAAATAGAGCGTTCTCCCATCGGGATGAATAAAAGGACTCTTTTCATTACCGCGGGTGTTAATAGGTCGTCCTAAGTTTTTAGGCGCGCCCCATTGTTTATTATTGTCTAAGAGAGAATACCAAATATCAATACCACCAATACCTCCGGGACGGTCGCTGGCAAAGTACAACACTTTCCCATTGGCGCTTAACGAAGGTTGCGACTCCCATGTTTTATCGCCGTTGATGAGCGCGCTCACGGGACGAATAGCCTCCCATTCGCCGTTAGCGTCCTTTTGCGAAGTATAGATGTCGCAGTTGAGATAGCCACTCACATCTCGTTTACAAATAGTGTAAAGAAGTTGTGTATTGGTAGCGCTTAAGCAAGGTCCACCTTCGTTGGGATGCGTATTAAAAGGTTCCGGTAAATGATAGCCTTCGCTAAACGTACTGTCATCTAAACGTTCACTGTAACAGAAAAATTCACGTTCGGTAATTTCTTTGCCGCCGTAGTAAATGGGGTTTTTATAGCGCTCGTTACGCGTGAAAAAAACATATTCATCATCGGACGAAATAATAGCTAAGTATTCGTCGTTGTCGGGTGTGGAAATATCTTTTACAATATGGGGGTCGTATGGTACGGTATCCGACAAAATAGTACCTAAGAAAGCAGACCAGTCTAATAATTCTTTGGCTTTCTCACGATCTCTTTCACGTTTGATTTTATCTTCATCTTCGAGAAAAGTCTTGAGATAGCTGACAGCTTTATCCCACTCCTCCTCACTGTAGGCAATCTCTCCAAGATGAAAGTAAGCGTACATATCGTAATCCGGACATACTTCAATCAGTTGTGTGAAATAGGTTTTTGCCAATGCCATACGAATGCCCTGAGGATGCTTGAAATTGATGATACCGGATAGAAAGAGCGCATCCGGATAGTTAGGTTCATTTTTTAGCAAGGACTTGAGAATAACATACGCTGCATCAAATTTATGGTCTTGATAGAGAGCAACCGCTTTATCAAATTCCTTTTGGCTTTTTTTATTTATCTCCATACCACAAGGATTGCTTTTCTGCGAAAATACAATAGTACATATCATTAACAACAATGATAACGTACAAGTCTTAATATGCAATGGCGTAGCAAAAAACATTCAATCACGGTTAGTAAAAATGGAAATTCTAAAGTGCAAAAGTACATAAAAATTTTGAAATTTCCAAGTGCGTGCGATAAAAATCAAGACCACCGAACATCCCACCTGTTCCGTACTCGAAGTACAAATGCTATCTTTGTAGCATTAATTAACCATATGTTGAACAATTAAATACTATATTTATGGACAAAGCATGTGGTCTTGACGTGCACAAAGATAGCATATTTGCGTGTATTTTGGACGAACAAGGCAAAAAATTAGAAAAGCGTTAAGGAACGCAAACCACCGACCTTACGCGATTGCGTGATACATTGGTAGAATATAGTTGCGTCAGGGCGGCTATGGAGAGTACAAGTATCTACAGGAAGCCTGTCTGGCGGGTGTCGCAGTCGGACTTTCGCTAAAATTGGCGAATCCTTATTTTATCAAGCAGTTGCCAGGACGCAAGAGCGACGTAAAGGATGCACAGTGGATAGCAGAATGCCTGCAAAAGGAGCTGCTTGCCATTACCCGAAAGATTTTGGTCATCGTTTTCAATGTGTTGAATACCGGACAGCCGTTTGACCCGAACAGAAATATACAGGCGTTTGCCGCCTGATTGAGAAACCGTGTTCTGCACGGTTCCTTCCGGCTCTGTTTGAGTTCCTTATCTTTGTGGCATACTGGGGAATTTTAGAGGAAAGATACGAAAAATCAATGAATAATGAACAATGTGGGGAAATTTCTAAATTTTTCAATTCCACACTCCACCATCAATTCTATAGCGTCTCAAAAAAAGAGTTAATCTTATTCTAATTTTAAAAATATTTTGTATCTTTGTGCCATGAAAATCTATGAAAAACTTGGGGCTTTTTATTAGACGTTGCAAAATTAGTCTTAGGCGGTGTAATATTAACGGGCATCATGTCAGAAGGTATTAATACTGTGGTTCTGTATTCTATTGGATTACCTGTAGTAATGGTTTCCATCGTATTTGGTTTTATATCTTATCGTGTTCAACAAAAAAGAAAGGAATAACTATAATGAATGTCATTGGATTTATTGGATTATTAGGTATTTTGATAACTATTGCTGGGTTAATTATTACATACATTAACAGAGATGTGCTATTCCCTAAACATTTTAGTAAACAGCAGTCGATATAGTTGTTTCGGATATTAGCACTCTCAGTTGTCTGAACCAGGATTTGTAGGAGAGTGGCGTTTGGAGAACTGTAGAAATTCCCCCACATTGTTCATTTCTGTGTGTAATTCAAAAATTTTATGTAAATTTGTAAAAAGAAAAGTATTTTCAACTTCTATCATAGTGGCAGAAGCGTGTCGTAACTTTACTGATTAAAATTAAACTTATACGGAATAATCAAAACATGAGCACAGATACATTAGAACAGTCGGCAGTAACGCCTCATACGGATTTTACGCATTTGCATGTGCATACGCAATACTCTATTCTTGATGGGCAAGCCGGCATTAACAAGCTGATTGCCAAAGTCAAAGAATACGGTATGGATGCGTTGGCAATCACCGACCACGGCGCTATGTTCGGCGCTTTTGAATTTCACCAGCAATGCCAAAAGCATGGGATAAAACCTATCATCGGCTTTGAAGCTTACGTCGCCGTGGGTAGTCGGTTCGATAAAAAAGCCTCTGAAAACAGCAATAGCGGCTCCCATCACTTGATACTTTTAGCCAAAAATCAAGAGGGCTACCACAACCTGTGCAGACTATGTTCACTCGGCTATAGGGATGGGTTCTACTACCATCCACGCATTGACAAAGAAATACTGAAAAAATACCGTGAGGGACTGATTGCTAGTTCTGCCTGTTTGGGTGGCGAGATACCCAAGCTGTTACTTACTGCCGGTGAAGACCGAGCCGAAGCTGCCATTAAGGAATACTTCGATATTTTTGGGGACGATTTCTATTTGGAGTTGATGAACCACCATTTACCCGATCAAGCTAAAGTCAATGTTTTTCTTGCTAAGATAAGCGCCAAGTACGGCATTAAGATGATAGCGACCAATGATACGCACTTCGTCGAAGCCTCCGACTTTAAAGCACACCAGATTTTAGTCTGTCTCAATACAGGTAAAAAGTACGGGGAACAAAAACAAATGCTTTACACGGGAGAGGAGTATTTAAAGTCGGGTGATGCCATGCGTGAGCTGTTTCTTGACTATCCTCAGGCAATAGCGAATACACGTGAAATTGTGGATAAGGTGGAAGTTTTTGCGATTAAACGCGATCCCTTGATACCCAAATTTCCGTTACCGGAAGGCATAACGGATGAAATGGCTTATCTGCGTGAACTCGCTGTAACAGGAGCTAAAGAGCGATGGGGAGACCCTCTACCTGAGGTGATTTCAGAACGGTTACAGTTTGAATTGGATACCGTTGAGAAGATGGGATTTCCGGGGTATTTTCTCATTGTATGGGATTTCATTACCGAGGCACGTCGCCGTGGTGTACGCGTAGGACCGGGACGTGGTTCTGTCGCCGGTTCTGCCATAGCTTACGCCATCCGAATAACTGATATAGACCCTATCAAGTACGAGTTGCTGTTTGAACGTTTTCTCAATCCGGAACGTATCAATATGCCCGATATGGATATTGATTTTGATGATGTCGGACGGGAAAAAGTGGTGCAGTATGTCATCGAAAAATATGGCGCCGACTGTGTGGCTCAGGTCGTTACTTTTGGTACAATGGCAGCGAAATCCTCCATCAAAGACGTAGCCCGCGTGTTAGACCTCCCTCTGTCGGAATCCGAAAGATTGACTAAACTCATCCCCGATAAAAAACCAGGGAATCGTCCCGACGAAGAAACTCTCTTAGCCTACGCTTTAACAACGCCCGAATTATCGAAGGAACTATCCAGTCCTAATCAACTTATTGTGGATACGTTGAAGTATGCAAAGGAATTGGAAGGCTCTGTCCGAAATACCGGTACACACGCTTGCGCTATGATTATTGCGCCCGAAAATTTGATGAATGTTATACCGTTGAGTACCGCTAAAGATTCGGATATGCCGGTGGTGCAATACGAAGGCACGATGGTGGAAGATGCAGGGCTACTGAAAATGGATTTTCTCGGTCTAAGTACGCTTACTATCATCAATAATTGTCTTCTCATTATCAAACAACGACACGGTATAGACCTTGATATTGATAACATCCCTATTGACGATGCACCGACCTACGAACTCTTTGCACGTGGCGACACAACGGCGATTTTTCAGTTTGAGTCGGATGGTATGCGAAAGTACCTCATTGACCTCAAACCCAATCGTTTTGAAGACTTAGTCGCCATGAATGCCCTATATCGTCCGGGACCTATGGACAATATTCCATCGTATATTCGTCGTAAACATGGCAAAGAAAAAATTGTCTATGACCTTGATGACATGGCGCAATATCTCGAAGGAACCTACGGCATTACCGTGTATCAAGAACAAGTGATGCTACTCTCTCAGAAATTAGCCGGTTTCACTAAAGGAGAAGCCGATACCCTACGTAAAGCTATGGGAAAAAAGGATAAGAAGAAAATGGAAAGCTGGTACGAGAAATTCCGTACCGGATGTAAAGAACGTCAGCATGATTTAACCATCTGTGAAAAAATATGGAAAGCTTGGAAAGCATTTGCAAATTACGCTTTTAACAAATCTCATGCGACCTGTTATGCCTACGTAGCTTACCAAACAGCTTATCTAAAAACACACTATCCTGCGGAGTTTATGGCAGCAGCCCTAACAAACAGCATCAATGATATTCAGGGCATAGAAAAATTGGCAGAAGAATGTAAACACGTACAAATTGCGTTATTAGGACCGGATATTAACGAAAGTCAAATTCATTTTACCGTTAATAAAGCCGGCAATATTCGCTTAGGATTAGCGGCTTTAAAGGGCGTTGGGAGTAATGCTGTGGAAGGTTTGATACAGGAGCGCGAACAACATGGCTTGTACCAAGACATCTTCGATTTTGTGCAACGCGTTGATCTGCGAAAACTCAATAAAAAATGCTTCGAGTCGCTTGCTCAAGCAGGTAGTTTCGATTGTTTTAAAGGTCTCCATCGTTCATCGTTTTTTTATCAAAAACCCGGTGAAGAAAATAACTTTATCAATATACTCCTAAATTTCGCCAATCAATTGCAAAAAAACAAGGATTCGGAGCAAATATCACTGTTTGGCGACACACCCAACGAAGATGTTATCGAAATACCCAAAATACCTGTATGCGAGCCATGGAGTAAGTTTGAGACCCTGCAAAAAGAAAAAGAAATAACGGGATTTTATATATCCGGTCATCCTCTCAATGATTACAATCTTGAACAACAGTATTTTACCAATATTACTTTGGGTGATCTAAAAAATAATCTCGCAAAATACAAAGACCAGACCGTCCGATTTATCGGGATGATTGTTGATGTAAAGCACTTATTGACTAAAAAAGACAATTCACCCTATGGTCGGTTTTCCATTCAGGATTTTGAAGAATCTATGGAATTTACAGTATTTTCCAAAGAGTACGCACCGCTACGAAATTATTTGATACTTAATACGTTTGTCATTATTCACGCTTCCGTTGGTTTACGCTGGCAAAGCGCTACCGAATATCAAGTTAGAATTAACAAAATTGAATTTTTAGATAATTTTATGAATGATCATACCCAAAGCATTGATATTCGGGTGGACACGGACATCATAATCGATACTTTTGTTAAAACAATGCAAAACTTAGCTCAACAATACAAGGGTAAAAGTTCACTTAATTTTGAAATTATTGACCGTAGCTATAATACCTCATTGATGTTACCATCCCGCACCGTGCACGTGTTAGCCAAGCCATTTATGGAACAATGCTCGGTTTTATTTCCTCAGGTTACCTATCATCTCAAAACCCGTTCGTAAAGTTATGAATAGACAACACATTGTATTTTTAACAGGTGCAGGTATGAGCGCCGAAAGTGGTATCAGTACTTTTCGGGATTCCGGAGGCTTATGGGAGGGTTACGACCCCAATGTTGTGGCAAGCATCGAAGGCTGGCGCCAATTTCCCGACCATGTTCAGGATTTTTATAATCAGCGACGCGCTCAATTAGCGGAAGTAAAACCCAACGCAGGGCACAAAACCATTGCCGAATTAGAAACAGACTATGATGTAACCGTCATCACACAAAATGTAGATAATTTGCATGAACGCGCAGGCAGTACAAGAGTGATTCATTTGCACGGCGAATTGACAAAAGCCTGTAACGAGACTAAAACGGAGGTCATTGAAATAGGTACAAGGGCTATACAAAAAGGTGAAAAAGCAACGGATGGTTCCCGACTTCGTCCGTTTATAGTGTGGTTTGGAGAAGCTGTACCTCTGATTGAAAAAGCAGCAAAAATAGTTTCTACGGCAGATATAGTCGTGATTGTCGGTACGTCAATGCAAGTGTATCCCGCAGCCGGACTTATTCATTACGCTAAAAGCAATACGTCTATTTATCTCATTGACCCCGCTGTTGTCAATGTCGCCTCCAATGTAACCATTATCAAGGAAAAAGCCACACAAGGTCTGGCTATTTTTAAATGTCAGTATTTGCCTTGAATAAAAAAGGCTTGTTCTATCAACATAACTAAATAATGAATAATGAACAATATATGTGGAGTGTCTCAATTTCTACATTTCTAAATTCTGTATTATCCTGTTAATCTTATGAAAATCATGGTTCAAACAATTGAGCGTTGACTAAGGTGTGGCTTCCTTTCACGGGCAGACAAACCCTACTCTTACATTTTTTGGTTTTGCACTCTAAACTATGGAACCAGAACCAAGCGGAAGCCAAGAAAGTTGTAGCGAATCGTAGACGTGCTGCTGCTGCGCTGGGAAACCGTGCAATCCGACGCATAAGTGCTCCATCCACCGCCGCGAACCACGCGGCGGATGTCAGTTGTAGCGCCTATAGGATTGTTCGTACCACTTGGGTAAGTATTCCACACATACAAATCACTGCACCACTCCCATACATTCCCACTCATATCAAAAATACCCAGCTCATTGGCTGATTTTGTACCTACCTCATGCGTTTTACGTCCTGAATTACTACTGTACCAAGCCACATTCGCTATCGTATCACTTCCGCTGTAAGTGTAGTTATGCGTGCTTTGTCCGCCTTTGGCTGCATACTCCCATTCCGCTTCCGTCGGTAACCGATAACGCATGCTACCTAAAGTACCGCCATTTGCTAATACCGACAATTTGTAACAAAAACCATCCGTATAGTATGTAACGCCTTTTTCTGTATAACCCTCACTGCCGCCCGATGACGTACCTACTATATCTGCCCAACTTACATTATACATTGGATAATTATCACCCACATCATACATACCTGAAGGCGCTGTACCGGACCAGCTGCAAATCACATCGTACCACTGCTTTTGCGTTACCTCATACTTCCCTATCTGAAACGTACTGATAAATACCTCGGTTCCATTGAGCGTCGTCGTGCCGCCGGGAACATTGATCATCTCTATTAAATTACTTCCACTCGGAGGTATTACCGGTATTTCCGGTTCTGCTGAACCAAGAACCAAGCGGAAGCCCATATAGTAGTAGCGAATCGTAGGCATGCTGCTGCTGCGATAAAAAACCGTGCAATTCGACGTAACATTGTCCCAGCTGCCGCCGCGAGCCATGCGATGGCAGCCAATTGTAGCGCCGATAGGATTATTCGTACCACTTGGGTAAGTATCCCCATACCTATCACTACACCACTCCCCTACATTCCCAATCATATCAAAAATACCCAATTCATTGGCGGATTTTGTGCCTACAAGATGCGATGTACGTCCTGAATTACTACGGTACCAAGCCACATTCTCTATCGTATCACTTCCGCTGTAATCGTAGTTATGCGTGCTTTGTCCGCCCTTGGTGGCGTATTCCCACTCTGCTTCCGTAGGTAACCGATAACGCATGCTACCTAAAGTACCGCCATCATTTGCTTTTACAGACAATTTATAACAGAAACCATCTGTATAATACGTAACGCCTTTTTCCGTATAACCTAAACTGCCGCCCGACGACGTGCCTACTATATCATTCCAACTTACAAAATACATCGGATAATTATCGCCCGCTCCAATATAACTTGAAGGCGCTGCATTGGGCCAGTTACCCATCACATCATACCACTGCTTTTGCGTTACCTCGTACTTCCCTATCTGAAACGTACTGATAAATACCTCGGTTCCATTAAGCGTCGTAGTGCCGCCCTCAACGGTAACCATCTCCGGCTCATTAGCCTGTGCTTGTGCAACCCTATTGACTATCAACAAAACAGCGGTCAATAACACAATTTTGATACCTATTTTCTGCATATCTAATTTCAATTCTTTGCAACCTAAACAAATTGCCTCTATTTACATGATACAAAATTACATAAAAATTTTGAATTACACACAAAGGAATTGAGAATTGAGAATTGAGAAATTGCGACACTCCACATATTGTTCATTATTTAGTTTCGGCATAGTAGATTTTGCGTTAAACGAAGAAGTTTGTAGAGGCGTAAAAATGCAAATTGTTTGAGCAGGCAAAGCCTGTGAGTTTTTGCATTTTAGCCTCGTAAAACTGTGTAGTAGCAAAATCTACTCAGCCTTGATTTTTTCTTTTGATACTTTTCTTTTGTATCAAGACAAAAGATAAAGTATGACTAAAAAGACTATTGATAAAAGAAAAGCATGTTCTATCAACATAATCTCCCTAACAGGACAATGATGTTATTATCAGCAACCCTGCGTAACGATTTTCATAATTTTTACATCTCCCGCTTGACCATTGCCGGCTGCCGCAATCCGTGTTAATAATTCTGCAAACGGTTGTTCATTGAACGTGTGAGTACTATCATAATCATCGCCTTGCGTTTCTATGCGTTCCAAGATTTTACCTACCGTGATAGAGTGTATGTCCATTGCGGGTTGATAGGCGGTTTCTTGCGGGTTATTGGTGATAATTTCGTTGATAATGCCGCATTGCTGCAAATTCGATATAATTTCGCACACAACACGGACAGAAATATTCAACGTCTGTGCTATTTGGAATGAACTCATAGGCTTATCGCCCCGTTCAAAATTCTTGACAATTTGATGCACAACCTGTAGCGTAAGTTGTTCGCGTTGCCGGATACTTAGTCCTTGCAGGGTTGCATCATTTTCGTAATGAGTTACATTTTGTACTGCAAACGACAGTTTTGCACCAAAAAGCAATATGAGCCAACAAGTTTGTGTCCATAGTAAAAACAGCGGGATGGCAGCAAAGCTACCGTAAATAGCGCTGTATTTGGATGCCACAATCTGTGAATCGATGTAGAAGTTTTGAACGAGTTGAAACAACGTGCCTGCTATAACACCAGCTATCAATGCCGATGTGAATTTCACTTTGGTGCAGGGCATCGCCGCGTACAGAAACGTGAACATTAGCCATAGCAGTATGTAACTCAACAACTTAAACCCTATTTTCACCAATGGCGCTACATACGAGTAGATGTGTGCGTTGACGGCAAAGTCGGTTACGTGTTGATGCAATACTACCGTGATAGAACTTGATACGATGAGAAATATGGGCGCTATGAGCATTACCGACAAATAATCAGTAACCTTGCGCACCCATGGGCGGTTGCGCTGCACTTGCCAAATGTGATTGAATGACTTTTCAATGTTGTTGAGCAAACTAAGCACCGACCAAAGTAGAAACAACACGCTAATGCCTGTGAATATGCCGCCGCCAACCGAATTGAGCATCGAATTGGATAAGTTGAGAAAAAACTCCAATAGCTCTTGTTGCTGCTCAAAATTAGAGTGTAACCACGCCACTAAATTTGCGTGTAGTCCAAAGCCTTTGGCAATTGCCAGAAATAACGACAGCACAGGTACTATGGCAATGAGCGTATAAAACGTAAGCGCAGAGGCGCGCAGCGCAATTTTATCGGCAAAAAAACCGCGAATAGAAATAAAGATTATCTTGAGTAACTTGATAGATAGTGTGTCCGCGGAATCAACATGTGTTGTTCGCGTGTGCCACATATCGTAGGTAACAAAGCGCAGACCTTGCTTGTACCAAAGCACAAATTTCTTCATAATGCTGTGATTTTCATTTGTTAATACTCCGTCTCTTACGAGCGTTTACCTTCGTAACGAAGTACAAAGGTAGTAAAAAAAGGGTTAATTTTTTTGCCATCTGTTATTTAAAATTAGCATCTACCGGATTGGCATATATCCCCAGAAAAATATTAGCGAATGTTTGCTTGTCCTCTACATCGGAGGCAAGCGCCTTGTTACAATGTTGAAGGAACAGTTGCTTTTCTTTTTCCGTATAATATTGTGCATAGTGCGTACTTTTGGAACGCATGTCGTGAGCGATATAATTGTTGCACGTCAATTTATAATGCTTGTTAATCTGATTATCAATCAATGAGGCGACCTGCATATTAAATTTGGTGTTCGGTAATCCCTCAAATGGGGTTAAATCGCTTTCCGACAATGGTGTGCCGATACTAATGTGTACATCTCCTTTGGGCTGCATGATGCCGGTGAGAATACTGTTCAAATCTTCTCCGGGCTTCTTGACGTATTTCTCAAACCTTGATTGATAGAGTTCCAAGGCTTTCAACAGATCACAAGATTCCCATTGATAGGATATGGACACAGGCACAATATTCAATTCTAACAGCGCTTTCACAGGATTGTCGGGAGAACTCATGGAAAACATCCGGATGATTCCCTGGTCGGTAGCATCTATGCCGTCTTTGGTGCGTCCGTTGCGTTGGGCAATCCAGATGGATTCTTGTTTTTCGGTGATGACGTGACGGATATATTCCGACAGAAGGATGGAATTAGCATAAAAATCCCGAACGCTACCACCGCGAATCACTTTGAACATCTTATTGGATCTCCCAATATCAATCACGAGTTGAGAACTCATCAGGTTGTTTCCGAATGCTATTTCAGCCGTTTGGTGCCCAAAAATACAATGGAGAACATATTGCAACAACGAGGCATCCAGCACAATGTCCCGATGATTGGATATGAAAAGATAGCGTTTGTTTTTATCTATATTTTCATGACCATCATACGAAAGATGACGAATGCTGCGAGCGATAATCTGTTCAGTCCATGATTTGGACACGTGTTCTTGAACATCTTCAATGGTCGTATAACTTCTGAGCATGTCCTTTACCTTTGCCACTTCCAAGTCCGGATAGACAAACGCTGAGAGCACCGGAAAATATTCGCTGTTGGTGATACGCAGCATGGCATCCGCTATCTCTTCATCGTAATAGGGTCGTAAATCGTCGAACTTTTCGTTTTTCATTATCTTATTTTTTACGCTTATCAATAAATTTCACAGG
Source organism: Bacteroidia bacterium (assembly GCA_025999775.1). Classification (GTDB taxonomy): domain Bacteria; phylum Bacteroidota; class Bacteroidia; order Bacteroidales; family P3; genus BNXT01. Next base: position 17,091 of record BNXT01000007.1, read on the forward strand.
TTTGCGACTGAGGTCAGGAAAGTTGATTTTTCTAATATCAACCGCGGCGTTTATTTCAATTTCCGGCGCCACTCGAATTTTTGCTCGAAAGCGGTCTTTTAAGTCTTTCACAATATCTTCTACAGTTTGATTCCGTAAACCGACGCGTACCAAAACAGCATCGTTGCCGCTCTCGTCGTAGCTGACTTCCACTACATAATTTTCCACGTAGGGCGTGTTGTCGAGCACATCGTTGATATGCGGCGGATAAAGCGTAGTGCCTTTGTATTTTATCATGTGATTGGTGCGTCCGACCACCGGACTGATACGCATTGAAGTACGACCACAGCGACACGGTTCCGTGTGGATACTGACCAAATCGCCGGTTTTGAAACGCAGCAATGGCATTCCTTCGACGCCTAAAGTTGTTACGACTAATTCGCCGACTTTGCCTTCTTCGACCAGCAATCCGTTGGCATCGACCAACTCGCAGATAATCAATTCGGGGTGATGATGACCGCCGCAACCGTATTCACACTCGGCAAAAGTGGTTGCCATTTCCGTGGAGGCATACGTGGAATATAAATCAATGTCCCATTTTTCTTTGATGTGCTGTCCCAGCAAATTCAAGGAAAAATCCTGTTCGCGAAGATTTTCACCGATACAGACCGCCTTTTTCACGCTGGAATTTCGATAATCAATTCCGTGTTCTTCCGCATACCTAATGATATGTAGAATGAACGACGGCACACACATAATGGTATTAGGACGAATACGTTGAATGGTATCCCATTGCAGTTCCGGAATACCGTTGCCCACGCGAATAATGCCGGCGCCGAGTTTGCGTAAGCCCAAGAAATAAGCCAAGCCCGCCATAAAACGCTTGTCGATGGTGGTCATCAATTGAACAATATCGTTGAGTTTTGTACCTGTACAGAGAAAAGAGATTTTTTCGTTGTAAGCCAAGCGTTCTAAATCCTTGTCGGTCATAGCGAACGTAACCGGGTCGCCCAAAGTACCGGAAGTAGTGATATAGTCAATCACTTTTTCGGGAGAGACGCACAGAAAATCCTGATTGTAGAGTTGCAAATCTTTTTTATCGGTAAAAGGAATTTGTTGCAAATCTTCTAAATGTCGAATTTTATTTACATTGATGTTGTGTTCACGAAATATTTGTTGATAAAAACGCGAGTGGAGGCTCAGATATTGTAAAGCCTCTCGCATTTTCTCCTCTTGAAAGCGCTTGATTTCCTCTTTTGGTTTGTATTCAATCTCCGAGCTGCACACTACGTGTTTGCAAGGGGTTATCGAAATATCACCACTCCGGGGTAAAGGAAATTGTTCATTGTTCATTATTCATTGATTTGACCCATTTTACAAATTCATCAATCCACCCTGTCGCCGTCCCATTGGGTCTAATACCAAAGCCATGTCCTCCATGTCCGTTTTCATCGAGGCAGATAAATTGATGTCGTACATTTTTTTCTGTTAGCGCCTTGTCAAAAACCACACTATTGCGATAGTTGACCGTTTTATCACCTGTGCATTGCAGTAAAAAGACTGGCGGCATATCTTCGCGCACGTTTTGTTCGAGCGACATCAGTTTTGCCTGTTCTGCAGAGAAGTGTTTGCCTAACAGATTTTTGCGTGATTTTTTGTGACAAATGCTGTCTTCCATCGAAACAACAGGGTAAATCATTCCGACAAATGCCGGTTTCAACGACACATTGGTTTCGATGCCCAAACCGTGCATAAAATTAGTATCAAAATATTCAGCAGCGATGCCGGATAAATGCCCACCTGCCGAGAAGCCCATCACGCCGATTTTTTCCGGCTGAATGCCATAACTATCCGCATTTTCTTTGACCAACTGTATTGACCGTTGCAAATCCTGTATCATGGATGGATGATGATTGCCGTAAAGCGCCCTACGGTAGCGCAACACAAAAGTCGCAATGCCCTGTTTGTTAAGATATTTAGCAACAGAAAAACCTTCATTGTTCATATCAAGCCAATAGTAACTGCCTCCGGGACAAATGATTACGGAAATGCCTGTGTTCTTTTCTTTTTCAGGCACAGATATTGTCAGTTCGCTTTTCTTTTGCTTCCTGCTTTTTTCTGTTCCATCCCAGATTTTGATTGTGTTTCGAGCATTTAGCGGAACCGTTATTATAGAAAAAAACAAAAGTAAAAATGCAAGAGAAACCTGCTTTGCCATAGGATTATTTCGGTTAAAAATGTTTATTCGACCACAAAAGTACAACAAATTTATTAAATTATTAACATTTTTGGTTAAATTTTGAGGTGTGTAATTCAAAAAAAAATTGTATCTTTGTGTTCAGTTGTTTACTAACTCAACAATTAGCTTTATGAGAAAAATTCTGATTATTGTTTTTGTTTGGTTTGCTTCGTGCTCTCTAATGACTATCCGTGCAGAGGATAATGAGCGCACAAATAATTTGAAAGTTGGTGTTGAATTTGGTTTTACTACGTTTTGGGGTGAAGCCATCCGTCCTGACAGAGCCAGACTGAGCACTCCTAATTTTTGGGAGTTAGTTGGGTTTTCAACTCCGTCAGTGGATATTTCGTATATTGGCGCTAAAACCGAATATTTTTTGTGGAACAACCGCATCGGGATTGGCGCCGGAGTTCGATTTTCAACGTATAATTCCACCTTTAGTTCAAATGAAGGGTCTTTTTTGTGGTTGCTCAAGGAAGATGGTTTAACTACGGATTATGTAAGGATTATCGATATCACTCAAAAAAGTTCTTACATTGGAGTTCCGTTGGAATTTCGTTTTTTTCCCAATAACCATGATTGGTTTGTCCAGTATTATCTCAAATTAGGCGTGGTGTTCAACTATCGACTTTCAATAAGCAATAGTGTAACATTTCTATTTTCGGCAATGGATCCGCATGCAGAAACAGTTAAGAGCCAATTGGGTGATTATCCGCCGAATTTCAATGCGTATCTCTATCCAGTTATTGGACTTAAACTATTGCGTTGTCCATGGGTTAATCTGGAATTCCATTTTCCGTGCTCTCAGCGTTTGTCTATCCGGACTTGGAAGTGGCAAAGGTAAAGGACATGCTCAGAAGTTATACGACCATTGAAGATGTTCAAGAACACGTGTCCAAATCATGGACTGAACAGATTATCGCTC
>BNXT01000008.1 GCA_025999775.1 Bacteroidia bacterium
ACTCTCCACTCTCCACTCTCCACTCTCCACTCTCCACTCTCCACTCTCCACTCTCCACTCTCCACTCTCCACTCTCCACTCTCCACTCTCCACTCTCCACTCTCCACTCTCCACTCTCCACTCTCCACTCTCCATTCTCCATTCTCCATTCTCCATTCTCCACTCTCCATTCTCCATTCTCCACATACTCCATATCATGAAAGTTTTAGCATTACTATTGGTACTATTTGCTCCGACGATGGCGACTGCCGCTGTGGAAGCTACAATCAACCTTACCACGACCGGCGACTACACCGGCACAGGCTATGCTAAAAGTGGCACAGTATTGACTTTTAATGCCGCTGCTGCCGGCAAAGAATACACTATCACCGGCGCTGGCGGTACCAATGTGCGCACCGTCGTGTTTGCATCCGGCGCCAACGCAACGATAAACTTGAGTGGCGTTACTATTTCATCTACCGGCGCACCGATAAGCCTTGCTGCCGGATCTAATGTTGAATTGGTCTTAGTAGGTACAAGCACGCTGACTGCCGCCACAAATTTTGCCGGTATTGCGGTCGCACAGACGGCTACATTGACCATATCAGGTACGGGGCAACTGACTGCTACCGGTGGTAACCTTGGGGCTGGTATTGGAGCTGCTAGGGGTGCAGCTTTGGGTACGATTCATATTACTAACGGAACGGTGATAGCTAAGGGAGGACAGAGTGGCGCCGGTATTGGCGGATGCGATGGTACCGTTGGTACTATCCACATCAGCGGGGGAACTATTACAGCTACCGGAGGTTCTCATACTAATAGTCAAGGCGCTGCAGGCATAGGACAGGGGGCAAGCAGCATGAGTGGAGTAGGTGGCGCATACACCATAGTTATCGACGGCGGAACTATTCAGGCTTTGGGAGGGGACAGAAACCCCGGTATCGGAGGATCCCGGAACAGCTCTTACAACATTACTATCAATGGAGGAAATATTTACGCAAGAGGCGGTTGGTATGGCGCTGGAATTGGTGGTGGCATCACTAGTAATGTCGGAAATATTGTTATTACCGGAGGAACTATAATGGCTATTGGTACTAGATGGAATAACAATGCTCTCCGTCAGGACGGCTCCGGCATCGGTCCCGGTGGCGGTGGATATCCGGCAAATTTGTCTTTAGATGCAGCTGCTACAGTTACCGCTGTATCCATGGGTGGCTCCAACGTGGCTATCAAATGTAACGGCAATACCGGAACGGGCTACTACGTCAACGCTATTTTGGATGCCAATGTGATTACTGCCAGTGATCTTAATTTGGATTTATATTCAAGTACTAATAACGACCTTCTGAAAGGGAGTGTTACATTACCCGGCGAGTACAGAAGTATTGGTTTCAGTACAGGCTTGGCGGAGCCGGGCAACTACCATATTTACAAGGTTACTACATCAGGTGGAAATAAGGAGCAAATTGCCGTGGTGTCTCCCGCCAAAGTGGATGCGGTCATACCCTCGCAAAAAGGCACGGCAACCGACATCATTCCTATCTCTTATACTATAGGCTTAGCGGACATTACACCCAAATGGGGTCTCCCAGTCGGTGGAACGTCGGTCATGATAACCGGAGTAGGGTTTAAGCCCGGCTCTACTTCCGTATTTTTTGATGGTATTCCGGCAGACAATGTGAATGTAGAATCCGGCACAAAATTAACGTGTACCACGCCGGCACATGCAGATGGCATGGTCAGCGTTACACTGCAAATAGACACTGCTACAAGCACGTTGACAAAGACGTTTACCTACCGTGATGTCCCAATGAGTATTGCAGCTATAGCCTCCGTCAGTGGCTCTGTCGGCGGCGGCGATAATGTAACCGTATCAGGCTATAAATTCAATCCTCCAACGGCTCTATACACCGCGGGAGGACACAACTATGCACCCATGTTAAAATTGACATCCACCGGCGCAGAATACATAAACACAGGGATAAACAACGACGGCACCATCAATTACGAAATAACCTTTGCACCGGCGGTTGAAAATCAAGGCTACCTCTTTGGCGCTAATACCAGCGCGAGCGACCTCTTAAATTCAGTCTATTTCTCACTTTCAGATACCAATAAATTAGTCTATAATGTAGGAACAAGTAATCCCTATTCAGTAAAAGATTTGGGTGGTACTAATGTTGGCGTACACACGCTCTCAAAAACCAATCTCATCGTTAAAATGGATGACGCTACACGAATACTTACAGATGGTGGTTCGGCGCTTGCAGGAAGTGATCCTATCTATTTGGCTTCGATGAATGTGGGGAACATCGACAGAGAACCTTTCAGTGGCGATATTTACAGCTTCAAACTGTGGAACGGTGATGGCTCAGCCTTAGTGCGTGATATGGTTCCAGTCTATGACGTTGTTACTAACGAAGCCGGTATGTGGGATAAAGTTTCCGGTACATTCTTTGGTAGCGCTACCGGCACACCGTTTGTTAGGACGCCCGCTTCTGTTATCTTTGGTGGCGTACCCGCTACTAATGTTGTGATTGTTAGCGATAACTACATCACGTGTACCACGCCGGCACATGGCACTGACACGGTGGATGTCATAGTAACTAACGGCGCGGACATCGACACACTGAAACGCAGCTACACTTACAGCGCTTCGGTATTTACCGTAACGCCTGACCATGGTTCCACGATTGGAGGACAACAGGTTGCCATTGTGGGAGATTATACTGATGGCTCCAATTGCTATGCACCAATGGAGTTTCTGTCGTTTACTTCAACCGCACAGTCTATCAATACTGGTATAGACCAAATAGGAGACCTGCATATTGCCAGCGCATTTCAGATGAACGACCCGGTTACAAGCGTTTCAACCCTTTTATATACTGCCGGCTCACCGGCTAATGGAAATTATGTGGCGTTTGGAAAGCGAACAGAGCCGCTTTTTGGGTTCTCTTATGCGAATACTACAGCTACCTTAACGGATTTACTTGCTTTTAACACGAATAAGAATGTTATATATCAGGACAATGCACTCTGTAAATTGAACGGTGAAACGCCGGTATCAGGTATCTATACAATGGCTGATGTTCCGGGTGATATACGAATAGGTAGTTGGACAGGCAAGTTGTATGCGTTTCAGATTACAAAATCAAGGGTTTTGGTACGCGACTTGGTACCTGCCTATAACATTGTTACCGGCGCTACAGGAATGTTTGATAGAGTAACGAAGACGTTCTATGGCAGCAGTTCCGGCACTCCCTTTGGATCGGTATCGCCGTCGATTTCTGTTACTTTTGATGACATTCCTGCCGACAATGTAGTGGTAAGTTCCACCGGCATCACTTGTAAAACGCCGGAACATGCTGTGGGCAAAGTCAATGTACTGCTGATTGATAATACTGTAGGAATCGCCACGCGTGGCTACACTTATCTGCCCGATACCATTACGATTAAGGCGCGCGATACGTTCAAAATATTTGGAGAATCCGACCCTGCCATACCTTACACGCTAACCGACAAGGGTGGACATACGCTACCGGCGACCATCGGCACGTTTAGCCGTGAATCAGGCGAGAATATAGGTAGCTACGCTATCGCTATAGGCACAGGCTGGACGTACGCTAACCACGTGTTTAAGTTCGACACGGCGGGTGTCAAGTTCCACATCTTGCCCAAGCCCATCATTACCCGCGTAACACCTCCTACAGGTGATTTATCGGGTGGCAACACCATAACCGTATCAGGAGCATGGTTTGGAGACCCTAATTTTCAACATACATTAACCACTGGAAACATAACGCAAGCCACATCTTCTACCGAGGCAAGCTCATTAGTTACTCGTGGAGGTCCTAATGACGGCGCCTACGTGAAATTGATTGGTCGTGATAATGTAGCCACGGAAAATTTAACGATAGCCGGAAGACCGAGCTATTGCTTTACAGTTGACTTCGACCAATACGAAACTTTCTCATTTTACTACAAGACTACCCGCTACCCCGGTCGTGTGGATATAGGTCTTAGTAGTGATGGTGTGAATATTGATAGTTATCTTTTACAAATAGCTGCCGCCTCAACAATCCGTTCATGGACAAAGGTAACGATAGATGTCTCAGCGGTCAGCGGCACGCAAACTTTGTGTCTGCTGGGCGGAGCAGCCACTTCCGCCGGACACGGACATTCCGAAACGCAATACTCAAACATAATCTTTGGAAACAACTATCCTGTTGTTACTTTCGATGGGAATTTGGCTACTAATGTCATTGTTCTTTCAGATACGACGCTTACTTGTGTTGTACCGGAGGCTACCGGCGCTATAACCACTACCGGCGGCGCTGTAGATGTAGGGCTGACCTTGAATGATGGTAGCGCTGCGTCCGCCGCACCATTGGTAGGCGGCTATACGTACCTTCAGCCATACAGTATAAGCAGTATCACGCCTGATAGAGGCTCCACCTTAGGTGAAAACATCGTAACCATACAGGGTAGCGGGTTTGGCGCCGGCTCCAAAAGTAGCGCCTTCACGATAGGCGAAGAACTGACCTTTGCCGGCTTGCAATGGTATGTTGTTGGCAACGGTGGTACGGACGGCGTAGGTCTTTCCATGCCGAATACGTCTTGGGATGCTTCGCCTCATGCAGATGCATCTCAAGGCATAACTTCAAGTTATATGGGAGATGTTCAAACTACTCAATATGGACAGCTCTGCCTCCTTCTCAAAAGTAACCAATATGGTAGTCCTTACAATGGTACCGGTGGTCCAGGAAACTCGGCAGCCTCTTGGGATCCTGCATCCGATGGTACAGGTGAAGGTCATTTTATCTGGTCTTCGAGCACCACAGCACAAGTTAATCCTACACAGGCTAATACACAAGCGAGCGCTGCGATAAATACGTTCTACGATGCTATGGCAAGTCAGCCTGAGTGGGCACATATTGACAAAGGTAACTATGGCGCTTCGGATGACTTTAAAGGTCGCCTTGGTATGATTACAGAAGGTAGTTGGCATACGGTTGTTCCATTTCTTAGCGATATAACATACCATGACTGGTGGTGGCTTTGTACCTATCGAGGTTTAGGGACAAACTATCACTATTCAGGTACTGTTACAAAGGATGGTAGTGTAATGGACGCCCGACAATGGGGTGATTGGTCGTATGGTAAGCCTTGCGAGCTGCGTCCGGCGCTTAATTTGCCGCTATCGCAGATTTATAGGAATGGCAATATTGTTTCCTTTGAGGATGCTACTGTTCAGAGGTCTATCACTATAGGTGGTGAGGCGTGTACAGACCTCGCCGTTATCTCTCCTACGGAGATGAGCTGTACTGTTCCCGCCAGCGTCTTGGCGACACCCTACCATGAAGGTACCACAGATGTTGAATTTTTGGTGAATAGCGTGTCGAAAGACAAGCTGACAAATGCCTACACCTACCGTGCACCCTTGAGCATTGCCTCCATTTCGCCGGACTGTAGCGTTTTTGATAACGGGGTAGAGGTACTCATTAAAGGGCATAACTTTATTCCTTATGGCGGTTCAAGCGCAACTGTTAGCGTAGTTCTTGGTACGGTGGCAGTGGGCGCAGGCGATTATGTCAAGATAGTCAACGATACGATAATCTGTATCACGCCGGTACAGAATGTGGGGGTAGTGGATGTTGTTGTGCACAATGGAGTGGAAAGCGACACGCTAAAACTTGGCTACACCTATCTGCCCGATACTATCACAGTCAAAGCCCGCGATACGAGTAAGGTGTATAGCAATGCAGCCGATACTTATTCCATCCCTTACACGCTAACCGACAAGGGCGGTCATACTCCGCTGCCGGCAACCATCGGCACGTTTAGCCGTGCCGCAGGACAAGACACTGGCAGCTACGCTATCGCCATCGGTACAGGCTGGACATACTCCAACCATGTATTTAAGTTCGACACGGCGGGTGTCAAATTCAAGATAGTAGCAGATACTATCACAGTCAAAGCCCGCGATACGAGCAAGGTGTATAGCAATGCAGTCGATACCTATACCATACCCTATACGCTCACCGACAAGGGCGGTCATACACCGCTGCCGGCGACCATCGGCACGTTTAGCCGTGCCGCAGGACAAGACACTGGCAGTTACGCCATCGCTATCGGCACAGGCTGGACGTACGCGAACCATGTATTTAAGTTCGACACGACGGGGGTCAAATTCAAGATAGTAGCAGATACTATCACAGTCAAAGCCCGCGATACAAGCAAGGTGTATAGCAATGCCACCGACACCTATACCATACCCTATACACTCACCGATAGGGGCAGTCATTCGCTACCGGCAACCATCGGCACGTTTAGTCGCGCCGCAGGACAGGACATAGGTAGCTACGCTATCGCTATCGGCACAGGCTGGACGTATGCGAACCATGTGTTTAAGTTCGACACGGCAGGCGTCAAATTCAAGATAGTAGCAGATACTATCACAGTCAAAGCCCGCGATACAAGCAAGGTGTATAGCAATGCAGCCGATACCTATACCATCCCTTACACGCTCACCGACAAGGGCGGTCATACACCGCTGCCGGCGACCATCGGCATGTTTAGCCGCGCTGCAGGACAAGACACAGGCAGCTACGCTATTGCTATAGGCACAGGCTGGACATATGCGAACCACGTATTTAAGTTCGATACGGCGGGTGTAAAATTCAAGATAGTAGCAGATACTATCACAGTCAAAGCCCGCGATACGAGCAAGGTGTATAGCAATGCAGCCGATACTTACTCCATCCCTTACACGCTCACCGACAAGGGCGGTCATACACCGCTGCCGGCGACCATCGGCACGTTTAGCCGCGCCGCAGGACAAGACACTGGCAGTTACGCCATTGCTATAGGCACAGGCTGGACGTACGCAAATCATGTGTTTAAGTTCGATACGGCGGGGGTAAAATTCAAGATAGTAGCAGATACTATCACAGTCAAAGCCCGCGATACAAGCAAGGTGTATAGCAATGCAGCCGATACTTACTCCATCCCTTACACGCTCACCGACAAGGGCGGTCATACACCGCTGCCTGCAACCATCGGCACGTTTAGCCGCGCTGCAGGACAAGACACGGGCAGCTACGCTATTGCTATCGGTACGGGCTGGACGTATGCGAACCATGTATTTAAGTTCGATACGGCAGGGGTAAAATACAAGATAGTAGCAGATACTATCACAGTCAAAGCGCGTGATACAAGCAAGGTGTATAGCAATGCAGCCGACACCTATACCATACCCTATACACTCACCGACAAGGGCGGTCATACACCGCTGCCGGCAACCATCGGCACGTTTAGCCGCGCTGCAGGACAGGATACAGGCAGCTACGCTATCGCCATCGGCACAGGCTGGACGTATGCGAACCATGTATTTAAGTTCGATACGGCGGGCGTAAAATTCAAGATAGTAGCAGATACTATTACAGTCAAAGCCCGCGATACAAGCAAGGTGTATAGCAATGCCACCGATACTTACACCATCCCTTACACGCTCACCGACAAGGGCGGTCATACTCCGCTGCCGGCAACCATTGGCACGTTTAGCCGCGCTGCAGGACAAGACACGGGGAGCTACGCTATTGCTATCGGCACAGGCTGGACATACGCGAACCACGTGTTTAAGTTCGATACGGCGGGGGTAAAATTCAAGATAGTAGCAGATACTATCACAGTCAAAGCGCGTGATACAAGCAAGGTGTATAGCAATGCAGCCGACACCTATACCATACCCTATACACTCACCGATAAGGGCGGTCATACTCCGCTGCCGGCGACCATCGGCACGTTTAGCCGTGCTGCAGGACAGGATACAGGTAGCTACGCTATCGCTATCGGCACAGGATGGACATACGCGAACCATGTATTTAAGTTCGATACGGCGGGGGTAAAATTCAAGATAGTAGCAGATACTATCACAGTCAAAGCCCGCGATACAAGCAAGGTGTATAGCAATGCCACCGATACTTACACCATACCCTATACACTCACCGACAAGGGCGGTCATACACCGCTGCCGGCGACCATTGGCACGTTTAGCCGCGCTGCAGGACAGGATACAGGCAGCTACGCTATTGCTATCGGTACAGGCTGGACGTATGCTAACCACGTATTTAAGTTCGATACGGCGGGGGTCAAATTCAAGATAGTAGCAGATACTATCACAGTCAAAGCCCGCGATACAAGCAAGGTGTATAGTAATGCAGCCGACACCTATACCATACCCTATACGCTCACCGACAAGGGCGGTCATACACCGCTGCCGGCGACCATCGGCACGTTTAGCCGCGCCGCAGGACAAGACACTGGCAGTTACGCCATTGCTATCGGCACAGGCTGGACGTACGCAAATCATGTGTTTAAGTTCGATACGGCGGGGGTAAAATTCAAGATAGTAGCAGATACTATTACAGTCAAAGCCCGCGATACGAGCAAGGTGTATAGCAATGCAGCCGATACCTATACCGTACCTTACACGCTCACCGACAAGGGCGGTCATACACCGCTGCCGGCGACCATCGGCACGTTTAGCCGCGCCGCAGGACAAGACACTGGCAGTTACGCCATTGCTATCGGCACAGGCTGGACGTACGCAAATCATGTGTTTAAGTTCGATACGGCGGGGGTAAAATTCAAGATAGTAGCAGATACTATCACAGTCAAAGCCCGCGATACAAGCAAGGTGTATAGCAATGCCACCGATACTTACACCATACCCTATACACTCACCGACAAGGGCGGTCATACACCGCTGCCGGCGACCATTGGCACGTTTAGCCGCGCCGCGGGACAAGACACGGGCAGTTACGCCATCGCTATCGGCACAGGCTGGACATACGCGAACCACGTATTTAAGTTCGATACGGCGGGGGTCAAATTCAAGATAGTAGCAGATACTATCACAGTCAAAGCCCGCGATACAAGCAAGGTGTATAGCAATGCAGCCGATACTTATTCCATCCCTTACACGCTCACCGACAAGGGCGGTCATACACCGCTGCCGGCAACCATCGGTACGTTTAGCCGTGCATCAGGACAGGATACAGGCAGTTACGCCATTGCCATCGGTACAGGCTGGACATACGCGAATCACGTGTTTAAGTTCGACACGGCGGGCGTAAAATTCCGCATCGTGCCGGACACGATCCGTGTTATCCCCCGCGATACGAGCAAGGCATACAACGCAGTAGCACATCCCGATCCGGCGATACCCTATAGCGTTGTTGACGAAGGCGGACATGATGTCAGTGGCGTTACCGGTGATTTAGGACGTATAGCCGGTGATACGGTAGGCGGTTATGCACTCACGGTAGGAGCAGGGTGGACGCCCATAGCGAACCATGTTGTAGTGTTTGATACCGCCGGAGTGCGGTTCTACGTGTTATCGGATACGCTCAAAGTACGTCCACGCGATACGTTCAAGATATACGGCGGTGTTGACCCCGCTATTCCATACACTGTAACCAATGAGGGCGGTGTAGTCGGCGGTGTAGTCGGCGGCGTAGGCGGTGTTTTTGGACGTGTGGCGGGCGAAAATGTAGGCGACTATACGCTGACAATAGGGACGGGATGGACATCAAGCAGCTACGTGTTTGTGATAGATACGACAGGGGTGCGGTTCCACATCCGACACGATACCATCAGGGTACACCCGCGTGATACGTTCAAGATATACAATGGGAGCAGCGTTGATCCGGATATACCTTATACGGTAACAGATGATGGCGGACATGCTGTAAGTAGCATAAGCGGAACGTTTGGGAGAGTAGCCGGTGAAGATGTAGGTGAGTATGCGTTGCGGATAGGGGCAGGGTGGACGCCTACAGCGAACCACGTAGTAGTATTCGACACAGCGAACGTAAGGTTCACAATATACCCTGATACGCTGACGGTACACCCGCGTGATACGTTCAAGATATACAATGGGAGTGGCATTGACCCAGCCATCCCTTATACGGTAACGGACAAGGGCGGACACGATGTTACGAGTGTGAGCGGTACCTTAGGACGTGAAATTGGCGATACGGTAGGCGCGTATGCGCTGACGATAGGCGCAGGCTGGACATTAGCAAACCACGTAGCAGTGTTCGATACCGTCGGAAGGAAGTTCCGCATCGAACGCAAGACGGTAACTATCACAGGTGTAGGGTCGGAAGATAAGATATACGATGGGGATGCCACCGCTACTATTACCGGCACAGCCATCATTGACGGCAAAATTGCCGGCGATGATTTGGACGTAGCCTTAGGTACGGCAGCCTTTGACGACAGAGAGGTAGGAGCGTCTAAAGTGGTGAGTTTTACGAGCTTCACACTCGTTGGCGCCGATACTGCCAATTACACATTGGCGGGACAACCGGCGAGTGTTACGGCAGCCATCACGCCACGACCTGTAGCGATAGCGTTTCCGGTAGGTATGAGTTTTGAGAAGACCTACGACCATACAGCAGTGGCTGCTAATACCGTCAGTGGACTAGGACAAGAGCCGGCGTTGACAGGCATTGTCGGCAATGCCCAATCGGGCGTGGTGTTGAGCGATGCGGTGGAATTAGATTACAGTAGCGTAACGTATTTTTACGGTAGCGATGCTGTAACGCCGATATACGATGTAGGAACTAACCTCAAAGTGTATATCACGAATGGGGACGAACTGAACTTTGCCCTCACGGGTAGTGACAGCGCTAATTACAGTCTCGTAGCGCCCAAACAAGATACGACGGTGGTATCAGCGACAGGTGTCATCAACCAAAAAATCATAGACCTATCAACCGACACGTTAATATGGAAGGTGTTGGATAATGGTGGCAACGTGGTGAGTGGCGATTCATTAGGTTTTCTGAGGCTTTATACGGGTAACGAATTTAGAGTAACGGCAGAGGTGGATTCCTCACAGGTAAGTTATGCCATCAGTGGCGGTACCGTTGTGGATGCCGTCGAACTTGTATTGATAGGCGATATAGCGCAAACGGATACAGGAAATTATACAGCGAGGACGGATGCGAGTATGCACAGTGTCTCCTTGAATGGCGCCAATGGCGGGAATTATAGGTTGTCGGGACAAGATGCCAAAAAATGGTATATACTACCTGCGTTGCCGGGAGCGCCGCATGCGCCGTCCGCCGATGGCTATCCCAGCGCTGTAACGCTGACATGGCAAGCGCCGAACTTTGACGGGGGCGTGGATTTGACGAACTACGAGATAGAATACATAGACATTTATCCGGACACTATCGCCGTAGCGCTGATTAACTGGACAGGTGCGGTGTCTGCCACGATAGCCATACCCTTACCGGTACCGTCGGAAGGGAGTTATACCATACCGGTCGTATTGGATGCTGCACATACGTATGCGGTACATGTACGCGCCTCTAATAACGGCGGTATCTCTTATGGAGCGTGGAGCGATGTGGGGCAGATCAATACCAACCGCGTTACGCCGACCTTGGTAGCGCCGACTATCACTATTGCTTACGGCACACAACTGGGGGATACGTCCATTACTAATGCGTTTGGCGGTGCAGGGTTCTCGTCCACGGATAACTCGATACTGGGCGGCGGTAAAGGCGTAGCTGGACAATGGACATGGGCATATAACCTCAATGGGGTTGATTCCTCCTATTATCCCACAGTTGCGGATACAAAATTGTACCTGCGATTCACGCCGGATACGCTAGCGAACTACAATACGGATTATTATTATGCGACTATTATTGTTACGCCGAAGCCGCTAATGCCGATATACGCAGGCATGGTGTTTACTAAGGTTTACGATGGTTCCATAACGGCGACAAATAGCGGTGTAGCGGCAACGATACCTGACAGTCTCATAGTAACCCGCGGCGCTACAGCAGCGCCGGATAAGGTAGCGCTCAGCAGCGCCGGTGTGAACTTTGTCTATAACAATGCCAATGTAGGCGAGGGTAATAAGAGTGTTTATGTTGCCGATGGCGTTGGAAATGAAAACTTCACGCTGACAGGCGACGATAGAGGAAACTATACGCTGATTGACTTGCCGGTACAAGGTATTGGCGGTGATGCTATCTCCGACAGCGGCACGATAACGAAAGCGATACTGAGATTTAGCTGGACACTGACGGATACGGCACATACTGTAGCAACAGCCACACCGTATTCGGTGGTCTATACAGGACGTGAATACAGTATGGGAGCGAGCATCACGGGCTGGCAGGGCGGTGAGAGCGCCGGTACGATTACGTATTTGAACAACGACACGATTACTCACATAGCCACTGAAGCGGGCTTCTATACCGCAATTGTAGATACGTTCACGGTGGTCGTTGGCACGAATCCGCTTGCGTCTGCCGACAACTATATTTGGAAAGCCGATAGTCTGAATATCGTGCAGGGATGGGAGATAGAGACCTGCGTACCGGATGCGCCGACAAACCCGACGACGACGCTGGTAGGTCGGTCAGTAATCTTTACTTGGGAAGCGCCGAACTTTGTGGGGAGCAGTCCGCTGACGACGTATGAGGTGCAGTACCTCTCCGTAGGTGCATCGCCAGTGAACCCGCTGCCGGCACCCATAGACTGGACGGGCGCTGCATACAGCAGTACGCCAGTTTCACATACTATTTTGGCAACAAGTCTCACGTTTACCGATACATTGCCTGCTGATACTACCTACGTATGGCGGGTACGAGTATCCAACGAAAATACCCCTGCTATTACTGTAGATAGCCTGTGGAGTGCGTGGTCGGTAGAAACAACGATGGCAGTAATAAAACTCACACAAGCGACGTTGTTCATTAGTAGCGCTGATTCTATCACCTACAATGATGCCTACACGGCGACGACGACCGGAGGTAGTGGCAATGGCGCTGTGAGCTACCACATTGTTGGCGGCACGGGTATAGCAACCATAGATTCCGTAACGGGCGTACTGACGGTGATAAAATCGGGTACGATTATACTCCAAGCGACGAAAGCAGCCGATGACTACTACTACGCTATAACGAGCAATCTATTTACGCTCAATGTTGCCAAAGCGATGCCTATTTACACTCTACCGAGCGGCTTAACGGCGACGTATGGCAATAACTTGTCAGAGGTACAACCGTCCTTCAGTGGTGGCTGGGCGTGGGTGGCTGCGCCGACGACCTCCGTAGGGCGTGTTACTCCTTCGGGCAACGACTTTGAGGCGGTGTTTACGCCTGCCGATACTAACAACTACAATAGGGTAGAGACGACGTTGACAGTGATAGTACTACCCAAAAGCGTTACGATAACAGGACTTGGGGCGGACGATAAGATTTACGATGGCAATGCGACCGCCACCATTAGCGGTACTGCCATCATTGCCGGCAAAATTGCCGGCGATGATTTGACGGTTGTGTTTGGCACGGCAACGTTCAATAACCCTGATGTGGAGGAAAACAAACCGGTAACGTTCAGCGGCTTCTCTTTAAGCGGCGCTGACACCGGAAATTACCGGTTAGTGGCACAACCGGCAACGGTAACGGCAAACATCCGTGGAGCCTTGGTATTTGAGGATTATGCATTTGTATGGTGGGAAAATAGTTTGGTGCTCAATGTAAACAAAACATTGGATACCGCCGGTTATGATTTCGTAGAATGTCGATGGTTTGTCAATACAGGCAGTGGCGAGATTCAATTATCACCGGCTGCTAATTACAATGGTCGTAAGGGAACCAGTTACTCCGCAGGAGCCAGTCGCTCCGATAAGTTAAGCGATGGTATCTATCACTTTGAACTGATACTTGCGGATGGCACGATGGTACGGTCATCCAATTACATATTCACAAAGGTTGTTGCAGAAAGTGAACCTTTGCAAGTGTATCCCAATCCGGTAGCGTCCGGCGGTATACTGTACGCTGTATCGCCTAATTTAGCCGGTACAACCATGAAAGTCTATGATGTGCTCGGAAAAATTGTTTGTAAAGTAGTTATTCCCGCCGATGTTACCGTTGCAGAGTTGCACCTTAATTTGCCGTCCGGCGTCTATATTCTTCAAGCAGAGAATGGTGAAACCGTGAATGTTATAGTGAAAGATTAACGGTTATGATGAAAACATTCGTGATGGTAAGAGAAACGTCAAAAATAATACTGTTAGTTGCCTTTATAATGAACTACACACTACTCAAGGCGCAAACCAATGAATTTAGCGTTCATGCAGCCGGTGGATTCTCTACCTTCGGCTATGACTTGCTGCAAGGTAAAAAGACCGATGGTTTTGGTGGTAACCTTGGCTTGGGTTATACCTATTTGTTCAATTCTACATGGGGCTTAGGTACCGGTTTGGAGATTGGCTACTACAATACCCGCTTGAAATTAGACGCTACAACAAGCATCATCCCGGACTTGACAAACGACTATGGCTACGGCTATTACCTTCAAACTACGCTTAACGAATACACCGAAAAACAATCGGCAATTTTTCTGAACATACCGTTGATGCTGCAATTTCAAACGCCCCTGTCCTTAGGAAAATTCTTTTATTTACGGGCAGGTGGAAAAATTGGTATTCCGTTCAGCGCTAAGGCTACTATTCACGACGGCAGCTTAACTAATACGGCAATCTATCCCGATCTCGGAATGGCTATTTCAGAGCCAAAATTCATGGGGTTGGGAACCTTTGATGATCGCTATGCAACCGAAACATTAGGATTTAAGCTTGCTTATTCCGCCGCTGTGGAGGCAGGTGTAAAATGGTTACTAAAAAATAGGGCTGCTCTTTACACCGGATTCTACTTCGACTACGGTCTCAACGACATTCGTAAGGACAAGGACAAAACATTTATTCGACAAAACGCTCTTGATCCGGAAAATTTTGCCACCAATAGCGCCCTTATTGCGAAAGACTTTATGGATAAAGTAGCGCCTCTATCCACAGGAATACGCCTACGCTTGACCTTTGGACAAAGACAAAGGAATAAATATCGCTATGATGACGGAAGAGAGTTCCATGTACCCACCCACGATTTGCCTTTGATCAGTATAAACAATCAGGGCACGAATAGTACATCGAATAGTACACCGAATCGTAATGCCGTTACGAAGCCGGATTCAATATCTGCATTGCATTATGCCATGGCACAAACAGCGGAAGATCGACGACAACAAGCTGCCTTAATAACAGAAGCACAACAACCTGTATCAGGATTTGCGCTTGAAGCGGTAATGACATCAAAAATGCGTAAACAATTAGAAGCGGTAGTAACGCTGATGAAGCAAGATCCAAACATAACGATACTCATTGAAGGACATACCTGCGATATTGGCTCGCATGCCTATAACGTGGAACTTGGTCGCCGTCGCGCTTATGTTACCAGAGCATTTCTAATAACGCAAGGTATAAACCCAAAACGTATTTCAATAATCAGCAAGGCTGAAACCGAACCGCTCGTTCCTAACACAAGCGAAAGAAATAGGCAAAAGAATAGGCGAGTAGAGATTGTGGTGATTAATGATTAATTATCATACTCTATCTCCTTGAGATTTTCCACGATCATCTCTTTAAGATATTTTTGGATGCTGATCTCTTGGATTGACATACCTTCCAAAGCTTGTTTAACTTCCTGTGTATCAAATACATACGTATCTTTAGGCGTAGTGTGAGCATACCGAAAATCAATATCGGGATTCATGGATGCCAACATGACTACAATACCCGCTATATCGCCAATCGGCAGCCTGTCGAGGTGATTAAATTCAAAATCGGCAATCACTTTTGTGCCTTTACCTAATTCGGATTCAATCGTCAATTGTCCGCCTGCTCGTTCGGTATTCAGTTTTAACAACGGCAGTCCCAATCCCACTTTGCGGGTTTTCCTGCTGGTAGTGTAGGGATCTGTTACCTTCTCCAACACTTCCTGCGACATGCCCGAACCGTTGTCTTCAATCACTAACTCATATCGATTGTGCTCAATATCTTCTGTGATCAAAATCTGTATTAACGTCGCTTTAGCGCTAATGGAATTTTGGGTAATATCCAAAATGTGCAATGATAAGTCTTTCATAATCAATTAGTTAGGTTAAGTTTAACCGGTTTATGCAACCATTCCCGAATTGTTTCAAACGAACGATGCGGAAGCTCCATCAACGTATAAGTTTCACCAATAATATCAATATAGTGGGCATCCGAGCTTTGAATGAAGCCAAATTTTTTCAAATAGGCAAATAATTTAACAAATTGGGTGGGGGTCGTAAATTTCGTCAGTTCTATAGCGTCTGCGCGCAAATCCGGTGGAATAAAGCCCAATTGACTCATCAGACTTGTCGATTTTTTATCAACATGCGCCGGAATAAGAATACCTTTAAGGTCGTGTACAATATCGTATAAATCATCGATACTCACGTCTATTGCGGAGACCAACCAACGGTCTTCTTCAAAAACAATTTCTTCGTCGGCGTCCACGACTATTTGAAAGCCCATCTTATCTGGGTCGTTAGGCACATTCGGTAAATGTGCGTCCAAAAAGTCTTGAAACACGAGGAGTGCCGATTCATCCGGCATAAAAGCCAAACAGTGGGCTTCTTCTTTGGTTGTAACCTCAGCGCCGCACAGCACAAACAAACCGTTAGCCTTACCCAATTGTTGTATCAATGGGGCTTGTCGAGTACTATTATGATCAGCGATACCAATGATGTCCAAACCGAGACTACAAGCCTTGTCCACAATATTTTGCGGACTCATACTCAAATCACCACAGGGTGAAAGTATGGTATGAATATGCAAATCTGCTTTGTAAACAGGCACTTCAAACGGCTATGAGTGAAGCAATTGATAAAGTTTTCCACTGACATCGAACGTTTGTTCGGTCGTACCAAGAATAGGAATACCTTCGGCATTGCTTTGTTTTAGGGTATCTTCCTCCGGCACAAACCCTTTTACAAGGATAATACAAGCCAATTCTTTAAGCGAAGCTATTGCCATAATGTTTTTATGGGTTTGCAGAGTAACCCAAGCATTACCCATTTCGGCATGTCCCATCACATCGCTCAAAAGATCGGAAACATAGCCCCCGTCAATAGTTCTGGAAAGCCCTTCACTACCCGAAAATAAGGTTAATCCAAGTTGGTCTTTAATGTCGCTAACTGTTATCATAACTTATAGTTTTAAAATAATTTACACAAGGTTAGCGCTATGATTGAGGGTATGAATATTCAGCAAGGACAATAACGTCACTGTCAGGGTTGGTGGCATCTTCATAGCGCCTGACAGAATACACGAATGATGTACCGGCGTTCAGTCTAAGTAAATCTATCTCATTTGCGGAAATATTAGCGATAGCTTCCATAAAGGCTGTACGGGCTTGTTGATCGGTGTCTTTGATGTTCTTACCGGTGAACGTTTTACTCATAGTGGGGCAATTCCTGACTTCGAGGTAATCCGTTATAGTTATAAACTCTGAATCAAAATCTGTTGGCGATGCTGAGCGATATTCTGATATACCAAAAGAATAAGCAATGGTAACTTCTTTTCCACAACTGATAAACAGGAGTGAACAAATACCGCAGAATAAGAGGATCTTTTTCATAATGGTGTTCTTTTATGACTGCAAATATACAAAAAAATAATGAATAATGCCATTTTTTCTACCGAGAGATATTCCATACGGGAATTTTTATTTCTGCATTTCTAAATTCCTAAATTTTTCAATTCCACACTCCACACTGTGAGCTATGGCGCCAGAACCAACCGGAAGCCTACGTAGTTGTAGCGACCTGCCGGTGCGGTGTAGGTATTTCGGTACGAAACACCGCAGTTTGCCGCATTGGCGGACCAACCGCCGCCACGCATCACGCGGCTTGCGCCAGATGTAGCGCCGGTAGGGTCAATCGTACCACTTGGGAAGGAGCTTCCATACCAATCACTGCACCACTCCAATACATTCCCACTCATATCAAAAATACCCAACTCATTGGCTGATTTTGTACCTACCTCATGCGTTTTACTCTCTGAATTACTAGTGTACCACGCTACATTCCCTATCGTACTACTTCCACTATAGGTATAGTTATGCGTGTGTTGTCCGCCCTTGGCTGCATACTCCCATTCTGCTTCCGTAGGTAACCGATAATGCGTGCTGCCTAAAACGCCGCCATTTACCAATACTGATAATTTGTAACAAAAACCATCCGTATAATACGTAACGCCTTTTTCTGTATAACCTACACCACCGCCCCATGACGTGCCCACAATATCTTCCCAACTTACATTATACATCGGATAGTTATCGCCCATGCCATACGTAGCTGATGGCGCTGTACCGGGCCAATGTCCCATCACCTCATACCACTGCTTCTGCGTTACCTCGGACTTTCCTATCTGAAATGCACTGACATTCACATTGGCGCTATTGAGCATCGTCATGCCTCCGGGTACATTGATCATCTCCGGCGCTGAAAATGGTACCATAACCACGCGGAAGCCCAGGTCGCTGTCGCGATTCGTAGGCGTGTAGTAGACGCGAAGGGAAACCTCACAATACGACGTATCATACGAATAGCTGCCGCCACGCATCATGCGGTCGGATCCAGATGTAGCGCCTATAGGGTCACTCGTATCACTTGGGTAGGTACTTCCATACCAATCACTGCACCACTCAGACACATTCCCACTCATATCATGAATACCCAACTCATTGGCGGATTTTGTTCCTACCGTATGCAAATTACTTCCTGCATTACCACTGTACCAAGCTACATTCCCTATAGTATTACTTCCACTATATCTATAGTTATGCGTGCTTTGTCCACCCTTGGCTGCATACTCCCATTCCGCTTCCGTCGGTAACCGATAACGCAGATTACCTAAGGTTGTGCCATTACCATTAGCCAATACTGATAATTTGTAACAAAAACCATTCGTATAATACGTAACGCCTTGTTCCGTATAACCTACACTGCCGCCCGATGACGTTCCCACTATATCTTCCCAACTTACAAAATACATCGGATAGTCATCGCCCACGCCATACATACCTGACGGCGCTGCATCGGGCCAACTGCCCATTACATCATACCACTGCTTTTGCGTTATTTCGTACTTTCCTATCTGAAACGTACTGATGCTCACATTGCTTCCATTGAGCGTCGCCGTGCCTCCGGGTACACTGACCATCTCTATCGTGTCCCAAAAATTGAATGTAATACTATCTATATTTGCTACAATAAGGTCTCTACCACGATAAACGTTCATTTGTGCCCATGCCTCAGTAGTTACCAATAAAAGGGCTGTTACAAGAACTATGAATGTATTTAAGATATTTTTCATACAGTTTATTTTTTGTTTTGCACTCTTAACTATGGAACCAAAGCCACGCGAAAGCCTATGTCGTCGTAGCGAATCATAGGCGTGATGTCGTAGCGAGCGGCAATCGCACAAATCGATGCGACGTCGCCCCAGCCGCCGCCACGATACACACGGCTGGTGCTAGATATGGCGCCTGTAGGATTATTCGTATTACTTGGGTAAGTACTCCCATACCAATCACTACACCACTCCCACACATTCCCACTCATATCAAAAATACCCAACTCATTGCCTGATTTTGTACCTACTATATGCGTTTTAAATCCTGAATTACCACGGTACCAAGCTACAAAATCTGCCGTATTACTTCCGCTGTAAGTATAGTTATGCGTGCTTTGTCCACCTTTGGCTGCGTACTCCCATTCTGCTTCCGTCGGTAAACGATAATGCTTGCTACCTAAAACGCCGCCATTATCCAATACAGATAATTTGTAACAAAAACCATCCGTATAATACGTAATCCCTTTTTCTGTATAACCTACACTGCCGCCCGATGACGTGCCCACTATATCTCCCCAACTTACATTATACATCGGATAGTTATCACCCGCAC
>BNXT01000009.1 GCA_025999775.1 Bacteroidia bacterium
ATCCCTTTGCCTCGAACGGTGGCTACCAATAACGACTTGTGGACATCTATTCCGCATCCACAATCTACTATCTGTTCAAAATTTACTGTTTCTTTTGCCATTGTTATCTCTTTTTTGATTTTTTTGCAAATATACTAAATCGCTATATAATCATCCCCTTGTGTGTCTTAAATTATTGTCATGGATGTTTCTTTTGGGTTAAATCTTTCTTTTGGGTTAAATCTTTTTTGAAGCACTATCGAATTGAGTGTGGAGTGGGTGTTTGGTCGTTTCGACTACGCTCAACGACCGTTTCTATCCGAATGGGCAAGATTTTCATAACCGCATACAAGCGTAGCGCAGTTTGCGGTGAAAAGTGACACACGCTCAACTATTCCTGAAAGGCAAAATTTCATAAGGTCGTCCTCAAAGACGCTACGTATAATAAAGTCCTGCCTTACAGGCAGAGGCTTCTATCGTTTCTACCCCGCAGGCAACGCTAAACTCGCCTGCGGTTATGAATATCCCGCCCATTCGGGCGATAGGTGATTTGTTTCGGCATAGTAGATTTTGCGTTTAACGAAGAAGTTTGTAGAGGCGTAAAAATGCAAACTGTTTGAGCAGGCAAAGCCTGTGAGTTTTTGCATTTTAGCCTCGTAAAACTGCGTAGTAGCAAAATATACTTAGCCTTGATTTTTTCTTTTGTTACTTTTCTTTTGTATCAAGACAAAAGGAAAAGTAAGAAGAAAAAGACTATTGCTACAAAAAAAATGAACAATCCTTTTAATCTTATGAAAATCAAGGTTCAGACAATTGACAATCGCACCGCCCTTCGACTACGCTCAGGGATCGGTGCGCTGTCGGTCGTTGAGCGTAGCCGAAACGACCGGCAACTCCACACTCCACACTCAATTAACGAAAGGGCGGGCAAACCCCGCCCCTACGGTCATCCATTATTCATTGTTCAAATCCTGTTAATCCGTTAAATCCTACAAATCCTGGTTCAGACAATTAACGAATCCTGATTCCGTAGGGGCAAGGCGCGCCTTGCCCCTACAACGGTTACATTGTTCATTGTTCATTATTAATTATTCATTGTTTCTGTGTGTAATTCAAAAATTTTGTGTAAATTTGTAGATTAAATACTTACATCTATGCTATTGCATATTTTCTCGGATTGGACAATTCTCTATGAATGGGTTATTTTACCATTGATAATTTTCTGTGCACGTATTTGCGACCAAACCGTCGGAACATTACGTTTAATATTTATTGCCAAAGGCAATCGCAAATTAGCGCCAATTATGGGGTTTGTTGAGACCCTGATATGGATTGTTGTCATAGCGCAAATCATTGCAAAGGTTACTAATCCGCTGTGCTATATTGCCTACGCTGCCGGCTTCGCCACCGGCAACTACGTCGGTATTTTAGTTGAAGAACGTCTATCCTTAGGCAATGTTATTGTGCGGGTGATCACACCTAATTTAGATTTGCCCTTGAGTACTGTACTCACCGAACATCACTTTAGTTTTACCGTGCTTGATGCAGAGGGCAGCTCCGGTAAGGTGAAAGTAATTTTTGTCGTGCTGGATAGAGTTGACCTCAAACAATTTATTGCGATGCTCAATGAGAAAAGCCCCTCGGCATTCTATACGGTCGAAGATGTCAAGCAAGTAAAAGAGGGTATTTATCCGAATTTTCCGAGCAAATCTATCTTTTTACGTTCTATTTTACAACGCAAATAACGTTGGGACGTATAGTAGCCATAGATTACGGTCAAAAACGAGCTGGCATTGCAGTGAGCGACGATTGTCAACTTATCGCTGGCGGATTAACCACCGTTGAGAGCCACAAACTCCTTGATTTTCTCAAAGATTATCTTACTAAGGAAAACGTTGAGCGCTTTGTGGTCGGACTGCCGAAACAGATGAACAATACGCCATCAGAAAGCAGTAAATACATTGAACCGTTTGTCAATAAACTACGTCAAACATTTCCGGATAAACCTATCCATCGGGTAGATGAACGTTTTACGTCAAAAATGGCGTTCCAAACAATGATTGATAAAGGTTTGAAAAAGAAAGATCGTCAAAATAAAGCCACTGTTGATCGCATCAGCGCTACCATCATACTACAATCATTTATGGAATACGAAAAATAAACACATCATGATACAAAAATTGTTCAAAACAGCCGGGATCTTTCTAATGACCCTATTCTTGGTACCTACATTCGCACAACCCAGCGAAGGCGGCATGCCACCAAGTTTTTTGTATGGCAAACAAGCTGCTAAAACCTTGTCATTACTGCCAGAACACGTTGTGATGCCTATTGATTTTGATGTTAAGCAGTTACGCTTTGAAGATGCGCTCAACGAAGGTACCGGCGAGGCTGTACCTTTGAATTGTGCTCATTTGATTACGACCTGTCTCAATATGGATAATAGTGGTCGTTGGCTTACTTTAAGTAACGGTCAAAGGATATGGCAACTCTCCATTGAAGCCAAAGATGCTATTGCACTGACGCTGCTTTACGAGCAATTTTACATTCCTCAAGGCGGCAAACTATTCATTTACAGCAAAGACAAAACGCACGTCTTAGGCGCTTACACCGCTGTAACCAATCCGACGGGTGGTAAATTTGTTACGGATTTTGTGGCTGGCGACGCCGTAGTCTTAGAATATGTAGCGTCGGAAACCACTGATGATGCGCTACCGTCCTATATTCAACAGCCACGTATCACGATAAAATACGTTGGTTATGGTTACAATCATTTATGGGTTATGTCAACACCTGCTTCTAAAAGCTATGGCGATGCGCTGCCGTGCAATGTAAACGTGGCTTGTAGTGAAGGCGATCCATGGAGAGACCAAATTGATGGCGTAGTACGTTTACGTATTGCAAGAGTAGGTTCCAGTTCTGTGTCGCTATGTACAGGAGCTATCGTCAATAACACTCGTCAAGATTTCACGCCTTATGTTCTAACGGCTTATCACTGTGCCGACGACCGTTCCGCCGCGGATTTATTGTTAAGTAGCGTCGATTTTCACTTTGAATATGCCAATTGTTTTGATAATACAAGTACCACCTCTCAACCTGACAGAATCTCTCTTTCAGGATTGATAAAACTCACCGATTCGCCTATTGATGGCGGAAGTGACGGATTACTACTGAAACTCACAAATACTATTCCTGAAATTTATCACACCTACTATAACGGATGGGATGCCACTGAGACGATGTGTAGCGCTACTATCGGTATTCATCACCCTCGCGGCGATGTTAAAAAAATATCTACATCAAATACAACTATAAGTAGCTACACATGGAGTGGATCCGATGGTAGTAATGGTTTGACAAACGCCCATTGGGCTGTCCGTAATTATGTAGTAACAGCCAATGGACACGGCATTTTGGAAAGCGGATCATCCGGTTCGCCTCTATTCAATATGAATAAACGTATCATTGGTACCTTAACCGGCGGTAATACAATATCGAATTGTAGCGAAGCCTCAAACAGAGTCAGTCGTTACGGAAAAATGAGTTACCACTGGGATAGATACAACGCGCCTGCCGGTATGTTTAAAACATTTTTAGACCCCGATAATACAGGTATTCAGGTGGTTGATGGCATACGTAAAGAAACAACCGGAAACTATACTGTAACGTTTAATGTTCTGAACGCTACCGACCTCACCCCTTTAACCAATGCCACAATCACTTTTAACAACGTTATGAATACCTCCGGCAATTACATTTTTACAAATATGCCCGGACCGTCTTCTTACTCTTATACAATCACCAACTTTGGCTTCAACGCCGCTACAGGCTATCTTTTCGTTAAAGGGGATACCACGTTTACGGTCTTGGTAACGCCTATGTTTCCGTCCGGGTCAGGTACAAGTGATGACCCATTTCTTATTACAAATCGCACGGAGATGGATAAATTAAGGTCTTTTTTAGGTAGTAGCGCCAAAGATATTCATTTTCGCATCACCGCAGATTTGAATTTTAGTGGCGGTGGAGCGTGGGTACCTATAGGTACTGCTGATGATATGTTTTATGGCAAACTACACGGTGGCGGACATACTATCCAAAATTTGAATATTAGTAAGAACAGTCATTATCTTGGTCTATTTGGAGCTTTAGGCGGTAGCGCTTATGTTGACAGTCTTTCCATTATTAGTCGAGTTATTGAAGATGTAGCAGCTACCGGTGTTTCCTACATTGGCAGTATTGCCGGCTATCTAAATAGCAATCTTGCCGGCGACAGTATTGTCATAGCGCATTGTTTTAGTAATGCGGTCATCTATGGCGGTAGCGCTCCATCACACATTGGTGGTATCGCCGGTTATCTGACCCATAATGTAGCCAATTCTAAAATCATCATTGCTTCTTGTGTAAATACCGGTAATATTATCGAGTACAGTTCAAACATCAGCGCCAATTCTCATTCCGGAGGCTTAGTCGGTTCTACTAACGGAACGCAAGGCGCCACGTATCTACGCAATTGCTATGTGCAGTCGAACGTCGCCGGTAAACTTGCAACGGATAATAGCGCAGGTGGCATCATCGGTTATGTTGGACATGCTACAGTCATTGAAAATTGTTATGCTATCGGCGCTGTAACAGGCTATACCACCGGTGGTATAGCAGGACGTGCGACTAATGGCACGTTGACTATTAACAACTCTCTATCTTTGCAAGATTCATTGTTTTCAAGCAATGCTACATCCGGCAATCGCATTTACGGTTACACAAATACAAGTGATGTTACCTTATCCAATAATTTTGCCAACGCAACAATGAGCATCGTACGTGCCGGCAATGTTACTACTGTAAGTCCTGACGGAAATGGGGTTGCAGGCGCTAATGTCAATTTTGAGCAAGCAAAAACAGCCTCATGGTATGACTCTACGTTGCCATCGTGGAATTTTGATACGACATGGACTTTACCAAGCTCTAACTACCCTTATTTGAAGCATCAAAGCGCTCTGCCGGTGGTCAAATTCTTTGAGTTGTCTAATTGTACCGTTGAGCTGCCAGCCGCCGGTCGATTATTTGTAAGCCCGATGTATAATCCTACCTCCATGCAAGAATTTACAGCAGTCAGTGGAGATAATATGCTCAATGTCAATTCGGCGCTACACAGCACCGTGTTTGGGTTCTTCAATATTACAACAGGTAACGCTCCATCGTATCGTGTAACCGACACCTCCTTTGCACCGGTATCCATAAAACCACAAATTGTTGATGCCTTTGAAATCAAAGCATATCCTAATCCTACACAGAAAACTTTAACGATTGAAGTACCGGACGGCGCTGTAGGAACGGTGATTACTGTTGAGATTTATACAACGACCGGAGGTCTTTGCCAAACACATCAGTTTGAAGCGCCTCTATTCACGTTAGACCTCTCTACATGCCCCAATGGTACATTGTTGGTAAAAATAATCAAAAACGGTCAGAGTACAAGTTTAAAAGTGATCAAGCAATAATGATATTTATCTTGTACAGCCATAGTTGTATAGTTTTAGACAACGTTGGCTGACTTTTTTAAGGTGATATTGGTAGAGAATGCGTTTCTTTTATCAATAGTCTTTTTATTTTTTCTTTTGTCTTGACACATTTTAGCTGTTCATTTTCTTTTGTCGCAACAAAAGAAAACGAACCAAAAGAAAAATGCTTGCTAAAAATAACAGTCGCACACCCCTGCGCAAGCTGCAGGGTTTTGTGCGACGATTTTTAGCGACAAAGTATCACTTCGCTACGCTCGTGATGTCAGTTTACCTCTCCCCCGTCCCCTCTCCATTTGGAGAGGGGGGATACCGTATGGCATAGTAGATTTTGCGTTAAACGAAGAAGTTTGTAGAGGCGTAAAAATGCAAACTGTTTGAGTAGGCTATGCCTACGAGTTTTTGCATTTTAGCCTTGTAAAACTGCGTAGTAGCAAAATATACTTAGCCTTGATTTTTTCTTTTGTTACTTTTCTTTTGTATCAAGACAAAAGATAAAGTAAGAAGAAAAAGGCTATTGATAAAAAATATATGATTTGGCAAACTATTTAAAAATTATCTGCTAAATGTGGTATTTTTTTGGTAGATTTAGCAGGTTATTTTGAAAAACCTATTCGGTAGTTGTGATTTGATGGAATAATTGTTCAAGATGGTCTATTTCGCTGACCATCTTATCTGCCACAAGTTTACCTTTATTGATAAGCAAGATGCGGTCGCACATTTGTTCAACTTCCTGCATGATATGTGTGGATAGTATCAATGTTTTTTCCTTGCCAATACCCTTGATAAGATCACGGATTCCAATCAATTGATTAGGGTCTAATCCGCTGGTTGGCTCATCCAAAATAATCACTTCCGGTTGATGTATAATCGCTTGTGCAAGTCCCACCCGTTGCCTGTATCCTTTACTCAACTGTGCTATTTTTTTATGGGCTTCATCAGTCAGATAAGTTTCCGTGATTGTTGTTTCAACAGCTTCCTCAATACGTTCTGATGGCAAGTGTAATCGAGCAATAAACTGTAGGTATTCCCTGACATACATATCGGTGTAGAGTGGGTTATTTTCCGGAAGGTAGCCGATATTCTTTCGCACGTCCAACGGTTGTTTACAAATATCAAACCCACACACAGTAGCAGTGCCATTGCTGGGCGCTAAAAATGTCGTCAGGATACGCATCAAGGTTGATTTTCCTGCACCATTTGGTCCCAATAAGCCTACTATTTGACCTTTAGGAATATCGAAACAAACCTCATCCAACGCTTTCTGTTGACCGTAATACTTACTAAGATTGTGAACCAAAATAGACATTGCTTACTCTTTTACACACTGAGTACAAAGGTACAAAATATTTTTCAAAAAACAATTGTCTGAATCAGGATTTACAAGATTTTATGATTAACAGGATTTTAATAATGAATAATGAATAATTAACAATGAATAATGTGGGGGAATTTCTCAATTCCTAAACTCCACGCTCCACACTATTTTTTCAAAAAAAACACGTTTTTTTTTGAAAAATAGTGTATCTTTGCAAAAATATTTGTGAGTAGTATGGTTTTTAGGTGGTGCAATATTAACAGTTTAGGTGTCGGTTTTGTTGATAACTTTTCAACAAAAAGCTTGGTCATGTCCGAAATTTTGTTAAACACACACACACACACACACACACACACACACACACACAATACCAGCGCAATCCCACCCACCCCATTGCTAAAAAAACCGTAAAGGTAAGACTTTTTTTTGAATTTCACAAATTGCCAACTTTTTTAAAGGACTTGACATCCAACACAATTTAAGCCGATGCGTACAAAGTAGTAATAAATTAACTAAATCATAATTAACTAAATTAAAATCAAAAACATGAAACGTATTTTAATCCCTATCATTACATTAGCGGCGCTGTTTGCCTTTAGCGGTGCGCTATTCGCACAGCATAGAGGTACATCTCCAAGCTTTCAGTTTGAACAAGCAAAACAGGGCAAAGCGGTCGTTGCAGAGTCAACAGTTCAAGATATTGTCGTTACATCCGTTACCGGCGCCGGTAGTTTGCGTGAGGCAATAGCCAACGCACAAGATGGCGATGTGATTGTTGATGCAGATTCATTGTCAGGTAGAAATATTGAGTTTATTGTTACTTCCGTCGCCGATAGCGGCGCTGGCACGTTCCGTGAAGCTTTGACAAGTCTATTAGCGGGCGATACGGCTCTGATTCGTTTTGCCGATTCTTTGACCGGTAAAACCATTTTTGTGAAAGACTATATAGGCGAGATTCCTGAAAATGTGAGTGTTGTTACCATTGAGGGTAATGGTGTTACGCTCTCCGGAGGCGGGACACTTAATATAGCGTTCCTGATTGGAGATGACATCCTACCATCTTCTGCCGAGATTAATATCAATAGGATGCATTTTACAGGGTTTCAAACTGTGCTACAAATGGTTGCCGGTCATGCGCGTTTTACGTCCTGTATTTTTAGTAATAATCCCAATGCAAGTCCAAATGTTTACGCCGGTGGCGCTATATATCAGTTTGCCGGACGTCTTGAAGTGATAGGTTGTACGTTCTATGGCAATGAAGGAGGCATAAGTGGCGGCGCAATAGGCGTACAAAATGGCTATGGCGCTGAATTAATCCTTATGGGCAATGTGTTTTACGAGAATACGGCATCAGGCAACGGCGGCACAATAGGCGCTGTACGAAAGACATCCGGCGATACGGTAATTTCCGGTGGTTACAATGTGTATGATGCACCAAGCAAATACGGAACTACTTCAGAAGCGTTTGATCCTTTCACGGCAGCGAAGGATACCTTTGTTACGGTACCCCTTATCTCTACTGTAAGTTACAAACCTTTATACAATGGTATTGTTAATGGTTTAATAACAACGCTACCTGCCAACTATCCTACGGTGGATTTCTATGGCGACACTATTGTAGCGCCGGCAGCGGCAGGCGCTGTACAAACACCGACTGCGGATGGTTATCACTTGACATACACAGCCAAAGGACCCGGTACAGTGTTAGTAACTTCCGGTAGTATTGATGAAGACGGTCTTACCACCAATGGTAATATTACATTCCAAGCTACAGTGGATACAGGTGCAAGCAACGTCTTTGGCTATTGGACAGTCAATGGAGACCGCCAATTGGAACCTTCGACCACACTGAACGTTGCAATGAATGAAAAGAAAAACGTGGAAGCCATATTCCATCGTAAGGTACTGGTAACCAATACCATCGATTCCAAAACAGAGAATGTGGCAGGTAGTTTGCGTAGCGCAGTAACTAATTTGCAAGACTATGATTGGATACAGTTTGCAGACTCACTGTCCGGACAGACTATCGTATTGGATAGCGCCTTGCCAAACATTACCAAAAATCTGATTATTGAGGGGAATGGCATTGTGTTGTCCGGTAATAATCAGTATAGACTGTTTTACATTTTAACAAATGTCAATGCAAATATCAGTAACGTGCATTTTACAAATGGAAATATTGTGAACTCTGTCGGCGGCGCTATCTTATGCTCAGGTCATCTGAATTTGCAATCGTGCATTTTTAGCAACAATACAAGTGCGTCTAATGGTGGTGCAATCTATTCTCAGATGGGTTCCCTTGTAGTAAGTGGTAGTACTTTTTACAATAATGGCGCTACAAATGCTGGCGCTATCTATGTTAATGGTTATCGAAAAACGACCTTGTTGGGCAATGTATTTTTTGATAATACACCGAATAATGTTTATAAGAGTACTTCTACTGTTGTTCCTCCCGTGTATTCGGCGTACAATGTTTACAATGGCACGGATGGAGGTACGAACTATCCATTGGGTGTAGGCGATAGTGTGGTTACGGTAAATCCACTAAATACGATAACTTTTGTGCCTACTGTAGCAGGGCGTGTTGTTTTGAATCGGGTGCCGTCCCATTTGGCAAACTTCCCCGCAACAGACTTTAACGGTGTAGTACGCGGCGCTCCGACCACACTTGCCGGCGCGTTGTTGCCTGCAAGTTATACCGTTACTTTTGTGCCGCAGAATGGCAATACTAATACCGTAGTTAAGGTCGAAGCTAATACATTGCTCACCGAACCCGCAAACCTGTTTCTCAGAGGCTACCATATTGAAGGTTGGTACGAGTATCCCGATGCAACAGCATCAACGGCAAAATGGAACTTTGCTGCTAATGAAGTCATAAGAGATACCACCCTTTATGCTTATTGGGTATTGGATACGTTCTATATCGTTTACAACTTGAATGGAGGTACAAATCATGCCGAAAATCCTGCTGCCTATACTGTTTTGGATAGTGTTGTATTACAAGCGCCTACCAAATCAGATTATACATTTGCAGGCTGGTACGACAACGCATGGCTGACCGGTGATGCTGTTAACAAAATAGTAAATAGTACAGTTAATCGTACGTTCTATGCGGATTGGACATTTGGCGTCAATGCTGCTATGCCTACGATCACTACGCAACCCGCAAGCGACACGGTAGAATTCGGCACGGCTTTAACGCTCACGGTAGTAGCGACTACAAGCGATTCAGGTACATTGTCTTATCAATGGTATAGCAATACAAGCGCTACGAACGTTGGCGGACAAGCCGTTGGCAATAATAGCAACACTTACAACACACCGAACACGCTTGCCATAGGTACATACTATTACTATGTAGTGGTAACTAATACGAACAATAGTGTAAACGGAGTTAAGACAGCCTCCGACACCAGCGCTGTAGTAATCGTTACGGTAATAGCAGCCCCATCCGCTATTGTAGAGGCAAAAAATCTGCCCCTACGAGTATATCCTAATCCCGTAGTTAATGGAGAGTTGAGAATTGAGAATGGAGAATTGAGAGTGGAGATTTATAACGTGAATGGTGGTTTGGTGGCAGTTCATAATGTTTCAGACAACGCAGACGGCGTAAGCATTACCATCAACATTGCACATTTGCCCGCAGGCGAGTACATTGTGAAAGTGAGGAATAGGGTAGCGAAGGTGGTGAAAAAGTAATGAATAATGAACAATAAAAGAGTGTGGAATGTGGAGTGTGAAGCGTGGAGTTTTTTCTTTATCTGCGGAAATCTGTCTAATCTGCGTTATCTGCGTGCTTTCAATTCCACACTCCACACTCCACACTTCAATGCGTTCCCCATGTCTCTCGATCTAAAGAACGAAAATGTATTGCTTCGGCGATATGCACGCTCAAGATGCTATCGCTCCCGTCGAGGTCGGCGATTGTGCGAGCAACTTTAAGAATACGACTGTACGCGCGTGCAGTGAGTTGCAACTTCTCCATAGCGCCTTTTAACAACTCGCCGCACGCGTTGTCTAACTGGCAGTGTAGGTTAATGAAATGTGAGGTCATCTGTGCATTACAATGAATATCTGAAGCATTGATAAAACGCTCTTTTTGAATGTTACGGGCAGCTATCACACGATTGCGAATAGCGGCGCTGGACTCTTCGGAAGTGGTATCGTGTAGCGCCTGATAAGCAACGGGCGATACCTCGACATGCAGGTCAATCCGATCCATCAAGGGTCCCGATATTTTGCTGAGGTACTTGTTTACAACACCGGGCGCACAGATACACTCTTTACTCGGATGATTGTAGTTGCCGCACGGACAGGGATTCATAGCCGCTACCAACATGAAATTAGTAGGGTAGTCAATGGACATCTTGGAACGAGATATGGTTACCTTGTGCTCTTCCATCGGTTGTCGCAACACCTCCAATACCGGACGTTTAAATTCCGGCATCTCATCTAAAAATAGCACTCCGTTATGCGCCAAGGATATTTCGCCGGGTTGTGGCGAGGAACCGCCACCCACTAAGGCAACATCGGAAATGGTGTGATGGGGCGACCGAAAGGGACGCATGGTTATTAACCCCTGATGCAACGCTAATTTACCGGCTACAGAGTGAATTTTGGTGGTCTCTAAGGCTTCCGATAACGTCATGGGCGGCAATATGGAGGGCATCCGCTGAGCTAACATGGTCTTGCCGCTACCGGGCGGACCAATCAAGATGACATTGTGCCCGCCGGCAGCTGTAATCTCTAACGCCCGCTTGATATTGTGCTGACCCTTAACCTCCGAAAAATCAAAAGGATAATGATTAACGCTATGTTCAAAAGCCTCATTGACATTGACTTTCACGCGCTCAATGGGAACGTCTTTATCGAAAAATCGAATAACTTCTAAAATATGATCTACTCCATAAACATTCAGATCCATAACAATGGCTGCTTCGTCGGCGTTAGCTTTAGGTAAAATCAACCCATCAAACCCTTTCTCTAACGCCTCGAGCGCCATCGGCAATGCCCCTTTGATAGGACGTAATGAACCATCCAACGACAATTCTCCCATCATCATATAACGCTCAATGCCGGTATGTTTAATCTGTTCGGAAGCTGCTAAAATACTGATAGCCAGCGGTAAATCGTACGCAGAACCCTCTTTGCGCAGGTTTGCCGGCGCCATATTGATGATAATCTTCTTGCCGGGTAGCCGATAACCATTCTGCGACAGTGCAGATTCTATCCGCTGCTGACTCTCTTTGACTGCATTGTCCGGCAGACCGACCAACATGAAATTAACCCCTAAATCAACGCTGGTCTCTATGGTTATCGTAATGGCTCTTACCCCGTACAAGGAACTCCCAAATGTTTTTACTAACATGATCTCTTTTCGTGTATTTATATACTAACGGAAAAAAAACCGTTTTTGTATATCCAAGCACAAATTTTTTTTCAAACCTCTAACATTCAATCAGTTCCCCTCCACACTCAATTGTCTGAACCAGGATTTTTATTAGTGTGGAGTGTGGAGTTTGGAATTTGGAATTGAAAAATTTAGGAATTGAAAAATGTAGAAATTCCCCCCTATTGTTCATTATTCATTGTTAATTACTTTTTCATCACCTTCGCCACTCTATTTCCCAATTTCACAATGTATTCGCCTGCGGGAAGGTGTGCAATGTTGATTGTAATGCTTGCGCCGTCTGCGTTGTCTGAAACATTATGAACCACCAAACCACCATTCACATTATAAATCTCCACTCTCCACTCTCCATTCTCAATTAACAAATCTCCGTTCTCAATTCTCAACTCTCCATTAACGAAAAAAGGGGCAGGAACACCCCACCCCTAATTCTCAATTATCCACTCTCAATTCTCAATTATTTTTTCACCACTTTCGCTGTTCTGGTTGGTGAGCCTGCCGAACCACCTACTTTCACAATGTACTCGCCTGCGGGCAAATGCGAAATATCAATGGTGATGGTGCCACCCTGTAGGGGCAAGGCGTGCCTTGCCCCTACAAGAACACCATTCACAGTGTAAATCTCTATTTTGTCTCCCGCTTTTAATTCTCCATTCTCAACTATCAATTCTCCATTAACTACGGGGTTGGGGTAAATCGACAGTTGGACGGAAGAACTCTCGGCAATGCCGGTAGCTGAAGATGTCGTAAACGTCAAGGTATCGCCATTGATAGTGCCTGTTGCCGTTGTTGCATAAGCGTAGAACTGATATTGCGTACCTGCCGTCAGTCCCGTTATATTACCAGTTGCGCTCGTAGCCCACGAACTTGCAGAGGATTGTTTGTATTTAAAGCCCTGTGCGGTAATTGTTTCGCTGCCTGCCGTTACCGATTTGTTTAGCGTTGCCGTTGTTTGCGTGATGTTGGTTGCGGCAAGCGTGGTAACGGTTGGCGGAGTAGTTGGTGATGTGCTCCACACGTTGAGTGTGTAGGCACCCGTTGTGTTTTGACTATATGTAGTGGCAACAATATAGTAGACACCGGCTCCTGTAATCGTGTGTGCAATATAGGAATTATAACTACCATAGCTATCGTCATCAGATGCCACAAATACATAGTTCGTTCCATTGTATTTATAAAGATAGAGATAAGGGTCAATATTTCCTATCTCGACATGGGATATCTTGATGCTGTCGCCTGCTGGTAAGTCAATTCTATAGGCAGCGGCATAATATGTTCCGCCGCTATTCCTGAAGCTCAGCGCAGAATTGCCCTCAACGGGCGCAGAATCACCCAAAAAACCGTTTTGGCTAAACGAGAGAGGGCTGCTGTAGGGTATCGCTATTGCATTGCCAAGCAATTCCGTCAGGGTGATGGATACGATTGTAGCAGCAGCTGTTGTAAACGTCAATGTACTGCCATTAGTTGTTCCGCTTGCCGTTACTGCATAAGCGTAGAACTCATATTGCGTATTTGCCGTCAGTCCCGTTATATTGTCGCTTGTACTTATAGTCCACGAACTTTCAGAGGATTCTCTGTATCTAAAGCCCAGCGCAATAATAGTTTCGCTGCCTGCTGTTACCGATTTGTTCAGCGTTGCCGTTGCATGCGTAATGTTAGTGGCGTCAAGCGTGGTAACGGTTGGAGGGGTAACAGCGGTTGCTACGTATAGGACACAGCGGACTGAATGACCACTTTTGCGGTTGTTGCGGATCCATCCGATATCGTGGCTGCCGAAGAACCATTGGTAGGCGGTATAGATATCTTCCTGCGTACTCGACCAATAGTTGCCGTGCATGTCCGAACCGTAGAGCATACCGCTGAGGATGTCGCGATAGCCCGCAATAGGAAGAAAAATAGAATTACCGCTACTCTTGTCAGCAAATTTTCTGCCTCTTACGCCATTTTGAGTTATCCAAACATTGCTTACTTTGCTTGTGTCAAGCAAAGTAAGCATCTCATCAACAGTCGGCACGTGCCAACCCGCAGGCGAAGGGTCGTTGGCTGCTGTCCAAGTAGTGCCGGAAGGGGTGCTTTGGTCCCAACCTGTAACTGTACCTGTGGCAGCCCACGCCTTTTTTCTGTTCCACTGGTACAACTTACCCGCACTTTCAGGCGTTGCGGCAAATGTACCCGGTGCATCCACATTGCGGGTTGCCCACGTTACACCGTTTATAACAACGCCGGGGTCAGTGGTTGCTGTTTGTGCAAAACCTGTTAATGCGCACATTGCTATCATTACCGAGCAAAACATTTTGCTCATAAAATTGTGCGCTTTTGCGCAATTGAAAAATAACTTTTGCATATTTTTGTATTTAATTTGATTTGTTTTTATGATAGTCGGCGGACTTGTCACCGTCACTTAACGTTAACCCGTCTGCTCCTCCGGAGTATTCATACGCTTTGTTATCAATAAAGAGATGATACTCGGACACTTCCCAAGTAGTAACCTTGCCGTTTATAACTGCCGTTCCATCTTTTAGAAACTCTATCTCACCCTTTGGAAAACCGTCAGGTATTGGGTTTCCAAGTGTGCTTACTTTTCCGTTTCCTTCACTAATGTATATCATTCGGGATGCTTCCCATTTGCCAACCAATTTTGAAGGATGTTT
The DNA here is from genome assembly GCA_025999775.1 of Bacteroidia bacterium. Taxonomy (GTDB): domain Bacteria; phylum Bacteroidota; class Bacteroidia; order Bacteroidales; family P3; genus BNXT01. The sequence goes on from BNXT01000009.1 coordinate 14,875, forward strand.
TTTACTGTCGCACGAGGCGAAAACGAAGATAGCCGAGGCTATCATTACCGAGCAAAGCATTTTGCTCATAAAACTGTGCGCTTTTGCGCAATTGAAATTTACTTTTTGCATATTCTTTGTTTTTCTAAATGATTTGTATCTAATGAATTGAAACTTACTCTTTCTCTAATTTGAAAGATTTTTTACTCGTTGTGCCATCGGCAGACCATTCTTGAGTAACGTAAAACACATAGCCCGAATTTATGTCTTTCACCTTATGGACGATTGCCGATTCGGATTTGGAAACTAATTCCGGCTTGGTCAATGACAGGACAGTGTTCTCGTAATCTTCGATAAAACGTTTTGTGCGGTTTGTATAAGACAAGTTGCCCAAACAATCTACCAGTTCCTCGCTGATGCCGTAAGTATCTTGGAAATACTTCTTATAGTTATCGTTATCGTCTCTGTTTATTACCGAAACAAACACAACAGGGTTTCCATTAAGAGGATTCATTTTGTATTTCCTATCATCGAAATTATAGACCATAGACCATAGAGGATCGTAATATAAGATTCCATTTTTGGAATGATACCCCCTTTCTCCAGTGAATTTGAATGTTTTGCCATACGTTGCAGAAATCACCAATGGATAATCGTAAGGCTCAATAACTACCAAATTCCCTTTTGCTATTTCTTCATCGAAAATTTCGATTGCTCTTTTCGCTGAGCCGTAAGGGTCGTTAGTCTGCGCAAAAGATTTCGACAAGCCCTGGTGCTTCGCTATGGCAACCGCCGCTCTGAAATTGCCCTCGAACTCCCGCACGTTGAATCTTTTGCGAGAATCGCACGAGGCGAAAACGAAGATAGCCGAGGCTATCATTACCGAGCAAAACATTTTGCTCATAAAACTGTGCGCTTTTGCGCAATTGAAATTTATTCTCATATTTTCTGAATTTAAAAGTTAAAAAAATCATTTTGCCACAGGGCGAATTGATTGCCCGTACCTGCGATAGTCGTAGTTCCAATCAGCCAAGTCGCTGTCGATGGTCAGCTCGTAGGCGCTGCCTTTGTTGTACTGCGTACAGCTCCAATAGGCGCCGTTCGTTCCTACGAAGCGGAGCATACCATCGCTGTAATCACACCATCCTGCGGCAGGTAGGAACATGGATTCGCCGGTGGCTTTGTCGGTAAACTTTCTGCCATTTACACCGTTTTGCTTTATCCATTCATTGCGTACCATATCTTTGTCAAGCAAGGATATTAGTTCGTCTATTGTTGGCACGCGCCAGCCATTAGGCGAAGGGTCGTTGTAGCTTTCCCAAATAGTACCGACGGGTATGGAATTATCCCAATCTGTATAGTCATTACTTCTATAGCCGATTCTACGATTCCATTGGTAGAACATTCCTGTCTGTTCTGGCGAAGAGGTAAACCTGCCGGGCGCTTCTACATTGCGGGTTGCCCAACGCACGCCGTTGATTACAACGCCTTCATCGGACGTTTCTTTGGCGCACGAGGCTAAACTCACTGCAAGCATTACGAGCATCAGACAGCAAAATGCTATGCTCATAAAACTGCGGGTGTTAGCCCTGAGAACTTGATAGTTCATTTTTTTGAATTTATTTGTTAGTAATATCCCTAATTACTCAATTATTCTACCAGTGTTGGGTGCATTGCTAAAAAATAGCTAATAGCCTCTTTTGCAGGGTCTCCCCAATTTCCATAAGGGTTGGAGCTGGTGGTATTCGTTTTGTCTTCGACTAACATGTTACCTGTACTCATATCAAATGTACGAAAAGTCCATGAGGCTTTACGCACCCAGGGGGATGATTGATTTTTCATGGTAATAAGCACTAAAATATACTTATCGTCCGGGGTTACATTTTTACTGTGGTCTTTCACAAATTTATCAGCATCAATGCCTTGCGTCTTCTCCAATCCTTTTTTGGCGGCATAGCCTTCCGATTGAACACTGAACCCTTTCGTTCTCATTTCAACAAATATTGCAGAGTAACATGCCTCTCGTTGTCCACTGGGAATATCTGTTGCAATCACCACAGGCAATGTTCCATTTGATTGGGCGCCTGCCGCTGTTTGCTGTGAAGCGTTAGTTGATTGTGTAATGTTTGTTTGCTTTTGATTTGGTGCAACAAAAGCGTAATCTTCTTTTTTGAAAAACACATCTTTATCTCCATTTGCATAGCAAATTCTAAAAATCTCTGATTTCTTTAATGTGTAAGCGGGTCCAGTTTTATTAGCCCATTTCTTGTACTCAATTTCAGTATCACCAATTTTTTGCACTACTGCATTAATGTCATCACCATTTAGCAAGGTGATAATATCCGGCTTAGCGCTTTGAGTTTGAGCTGATACACTCGATACGCTTGCCGTTGAAAACAAACATAACAGCGCTGCTAACAGCATTAAATACACCCTACTCTTTACAATTGGATTTTCGGACGCTCCTCGTTTTTGAAATGGTTTCTGCTCCATTCTTCCGCTACTGTGAGCGGGCTTGATTAAATTTGTGGTATTACTCATAAAACCTAAAAATATTTTTTGCCTCCACTTTGCAACGTGCACGGCTATCGACTTACTCCGTTTTATCTTTGAATTTGGACAAAAAAATAGCGTGGAAACATCCTGTCTGAACTTCAGGTTTCCACGCCTATACCTCTGGCAAGTTGCTCCACGCCGTACACACGGCGTTTCGCTAACTATTCTTGAGGTATAACCCTTGCACGGGCTAAAATTTTGTGGAAAATGAAGTTCAAGAATAACGCAATACGCTATTTAATATGTCTTTATTTTGTGTACTTTACGCACACGATTTTTTTTATTTCATTCGCAATATATTTATTTAAAAATTCGGTGCAAAGATACGAAATATTTTTTTAATTGAAAAATTTAGGAATTTAGAAATGTAGAAATTCCCCTACATTATTCATTATTTAGTAAAGTCCCCTGAAAGGGGCAAATCAATAGCGTAGGACAACGTCCTACGAAAGGATGGCTATATATCCCTCTTCCATCAGGCTGAAAGCCTGACATCCGGTAGATTTCGCCCTTTCAGGGCTTAATTGTGATACCGCTACATCTCACAGGGCGTTGCCCATGTGCTATTGATTTCGCTCTTTCAGAGCGTTTTAAACTCCACACTCCACACTCCACCTTCAACACTCTTTCATTGTTAATTATTCATTATTGGTGTGTAATTGGAATTTTTTATGTAAATTTGCAATCTGAAATTCACTATTAACGTAAAACAGAATTTAATTACATGAAAAAGCTATTTACCTTAACGCTACTCTTTGGACTTTTTACCGCATGCCAGTCATCCTCTCAAAAAGAGCCTGTTGCAACGATTTCCAACAATGCCATCCCTTCCGAAATTACCATTGCAACGGTTGATACAGACACTGTATTTGCTCATTTTGCTATGGTAGAAGACCTCAAAAGTGATTTAGAATCCACCGAAAAAAAACTCACAGACGACCTCCAAAGACAGGCACAGAGATTTCAAACAGATTACGATAATTACTTGAAAATCGGCGCTACAATGACGCTTACCGAACAACATAAACGGGAAGACGAACTTAAAAAACGTCAAGAAGAATTGCAAGCGCTTGACCAACGTTACGCCCAACAACTCGCTTTGCACCAACAACAACTGCAGAAAGACATAAGCGACAAGATTTTCTCGTTTATTGAGACCTACAATAAAGAGCATGGTAATTATAGTCTTGTTATCTCTAAATCTCGTTCTGCCGGCGTGTTGTATTCTTTGCCATCCATGGATGTGACGGAGGATTTTCTATCTGCGCTCAATGCGGATTACCAAAAATCCAAGAAATCCAAAAAATAGCAATGAACAGTATTGATGGAGCTATTTGTCAAGCTTTAATTGAGGATGTAGGGGATGGCGACCATACCTCCTTAGCCTGCATACCTAAAGAAGCCATCGGGAAGGTTCATCTCTTAGTCAAAGCCAATGGTATCTTGGCAGGTGTTAACATTGCCCAACGTGTCTTCAACATGGTAGATCCCGACATTAGATTTCATTCGTTGTTGCAAGACGGTAGTCCCATCGCGGTTGGCGATATTGCCTTTGAAGCCGGCGGACGCATACAAAGTCTGCTCAAAAGCGAACGGTTAGTATTAAATTTCATGCAACGTATGAGCGGTATTGCTACGCATACACACCATTTAGTACAAAAAATCGCACATACTCACGCTCAATTATTGGATACTCGTAAAACCACCCCTAACGTGCGCATCTTCGAGAAAATGGCGGTTATCATCGGCGGCGGACAGAATCATCGTTTTGGGCTTTTTGACATGATTTTAATCAAGGATAATCACGTAGATTTTGCCGGTGGTATAAAGCAAGCCATCAAAGCAACACAGGATTACCTCCATGCCACGCACCGTCAACTATCCGTAGAGATAGAGGTGCGCTCGTTTGACGAATTACAACAAGTCCTTGATTATGGTGGTATAGATCGTATTATGTTGGATAATTTTACGCCGGACAACTTAGCTAAAGCGGTCGCAATAGTCAACCATCGCTATCAAACCGAAGCTTCCGGTAATATCACGAACGACACTATCGTCGCGTATGCCGAAACCGGTATTGATTACATCTCCGTCGGCTCTTTGACACATCAAATCCAAAGTTTAGATCTAAGTTTGAAAGCTTTCGATTAAATCTTTTCTGGAGGCGCTATAGATTTTTTTTACTTTGGTCTTAACAATTTTTATTGTTCATTTTCTTTTGAGGCACCAAAAGAAAACGAACCAAAAGAAAAATGCTTGCTAAAAATAACAGTCGCACACCCCTGCGCAAGCTGCAGGGTTTTGTGCGACGATTTTTAGCGGTAATGTATCACTTCGCTACGCTCGTGATGTCA
>BNXT01000010.1 GCA_025999775.1 Bacteroidia bacterium
ACAATGAACAATGAACAATGAACAATGAACAATGAACAATGAACAATGAACAATGAACAATGAACAATGAACAATGAACAATGAACAATGAACAATGAACAATGAACAATGAACAATGAACAATGAATAATGAACAATGAACAATGAATAATGAACAATGAACAATGAACAATGAACAATGAACAATGAACAATGAACAATGAACAATGAACAATGAACAATGAACAATGAATAATGAATAATGAACAATGAATAATGAACAATGAACAATGAACAATGAACAATGAACAATGGATTTTTGAGACGCATAAAAACTCCAAACTCAACTCTTCACACGCCACACTCATTTTCGCGCCCTGTTGAAAAAAAATTAAAATTGGTTGACCAATATATAAAAAAATTTTGTACCTTTGCAAAAATCAGTTACAATCTTGTATGGATAATGCGTTTTTTAGATGGTATGATAGTTGGGTGTTGTGTGCCGGTTTTGTTGATAACTTTTCAACAAAAAACTTGGTTATGTCCGAAATTTTGTTAACACACACACACACACACACACACACACACACACACACACACACACACACACCTACCAGCGCAATCCCACCCACCCCTATGCTATAAAAAGCACAAAGTTAAGATTTTTTTTGAAACTAACAATATTGCTCGTCTCATTTTTCAGAGCAATCACATCGAAATTAATAGCAGTGTGTAAGGTTGGTTTCAAAAAACAAGGATTCATTAATTATTTTGCACAAGTGTCAAGGGTGCATTTTAATTTGTCGTTTTTCCCGTTAGGGAATACACAAAACTACAAATTGAAATGCACCCAATTAATTAATATAAATCAAAATTAGACATGAAACAATTAAGATCAATTCGAAATGTATTTTTAACGGTAACTTTCTTGTGCGTTGCAAGTGCCACCACCACCGTTTTTGCGCAAGAACAAAAAGGTGATACCGATGTGCGTTATAATCAGTATGGTGTAAAAGTAGATCATTTTCCTTTAAATTCTGAAGCTCAGAATAGTATCCTTGTGATAGAAAACAAGGAAAAAGGATTTAAATTCTGGATGGATAATCGGGTACAGATGGACGGCGCTACGTATTTTGGCATTCCCGACGGTTACACACCAATGACAGGCGGCGTAACGATGCGCCGTGTACGTATGGCGGTAAAATCGCAAATAAGCAAAGATTGGTATGGTGAAATTGACCTCAATTTTTCTAATGGCGTATTTGAATTAGAAGATGCTATTATTCACTACACAGGTCTTAAAGATTTTAAATTTTCTGCCGGTAACTTTAAAGAAGATTTTTCGATGGAAGAAACAACTACATCGCGTTACACTACTTTTATGGAACGAGCGATGGTCATTTCCACGTTTGCTCCCGGTCGTCACATAGGCGTAAGCGCACGTTGGCACCGCAACTGGCTGCGGGCTTCAGCCGGCGTTTCGTGGCAACTAATTGACAATGCCGACACAAAGTTCAATGTTGACGAATACAACAAAATCGGCAATGAAATCGGACCTAACTTTACAGGAAAAATTGTGTTTATGCCTTGGGAATCGCAGGTAAACTACGGGTTGCATCTTGGATACAACGTTTCGTATCGCTCGCCCAAAAAAGTTGATGATAATGTTTCCAACGGCTCGGCAGCGCCTCGCGGCTACAACGGCAATTATTTCAGCACAAGAAACACCACAGCAATTAACCGCACAAAATATATTTCGGCAGAATACTACGGAGTAAAATATGACTTGCTTCACGGATTTGAATTGGCTGGCTACTACAAAGGCTTTCGTTTTGCAGGCGAATATATTCTTAACGACAGCTATATGGACAAAAACTCCACACTATTAAACGTTAGCGCCGACACAAAACATTTTTCGGGTTTTTATGCACAGGCATCCTATCTGCTCTTTGGCGGTATTCAACGTTATGACAGTGAACAGAGCGAATTTACGCAACCCACGCGCGGTAAAAAATGGGGCGATATTGAATTAATGGCTCGCTACGATTATTTGACGCTCAATAGCGCCGATATCCATGGCGGCGCAGGCGAAAATTATACGTTGGGTGTCGTTTATCACATCAATAATAATGTGAAAATTTTGGTCAACTACCAATACTCACACAATGACCGATATGCCAATAACAAAGGCAAAGCTATAATTGGACGCAAAGCCGATGGAACTCCTACGAGTAATCCGCTTTTAGCTGTTAGTCAGCTCGGCGCACGTTTTCAGGCGTTGCAATGCCGTATAGAAATAGATTTTTAACAACAATTGAATATTTTAATAAACACAATAAAAATGAAAATTATGAAAAAGATCCTTTATGTTACAGCAATATGCTGTATGGTGATCACAACTATCAGTTGTGTGAAAGACAAACCTATCACACCACCGGAAATGACAGATTCACCTGTAAAGCTAAACGAAGCTTATTCAAATGGAGACCGCTCAACGTATGGCGCTATCGACTGGGTAGAATTATACAACAATTCTGGCGAAGCCGTGGATATCAGCGGTTATATGCTCTATGATAAAGCCGATAAGATTGAAAAAGTAATAGTGCCGGTAGGAACAATACTTGCAGCAAGAGGATTTTTTACAATTGATGTTGACGTTGTAGGAGGCTTTGGTTTGAGTAGCGGCGGCGATATGGTATATATGGAAGATAATGCCGGAAATTTGATAGACCAAATTGAATTTGGCGCACTTACTCCCGAACAGTCGTATGCCCGTAATCCCGATGGCTCTGATACTTTTAAAATACAGACGCCTACCCCCGGAATATCTAACAATGGCGCAGTTGTAGCGCCTTCTGTAACAAATGTGGCACACACCCCTGTATCTCCCACAAATAATGAGGATGTGGTAATATCGGCAACGGTTACAGCCGGCGAAGGAACAGTATCGTCGGTAAAATTGAAATGGACATTAAATACTACCGCACAAACAGATATTACGATGACAAACAGTGGGGATGTTTATTCCGCCACGATCACTCGTCAGGCAGCAAATGCTGTTATTGCTTATTCTGTGGAAGCGCTCAACAGTGTGGGCGGAACAACAACTACTTCTTCCGGAACTTATACGGTAAGAGATGCTGCGGTTGTTGATTATACAGGATTAGTAATCAATGAAGTGGATGGTAACGGAAAATTTGTAGAGCTATACAATAAAAGCGCTGCAGCCATTTCATTAGCAGGAGTTACTTTGGTGAAGAATGAAACGGGCACTTGGTGGACAGGTGGCGCTGTGAGTATTGCTGCCGGAGGATTTTATACGATTGCACAAACCGGACAAACTCCTACAGGCGTTAGCGAATCGACCGGCAATGGTGGTATCTCGTCAAAACAAAATTTGAAATTTGAACTTAAACAACCGGATGTAACCACAGTGATTGACCAGTTTTTACGTACAAATGGAACTGCGTTGGGCGATGCTGTAACGCCTGCGTATGATGCAACAACCCCGAGATATTCATTCTCTCGTTGTCCCGATGGAGGTGCATTTGGATTGGCAGTACCATCATGCAATGCGGCAAATCCTACATTACCTGTCGGACCAATTGCAACCGACGGCTCTACGGTTGATTATACTCAATTAGTAATTAACGAAATTGACGGTAACGGTAAATTTGTAGAAATATACAACAACGGAGCGGTTGCTGTTTCGTTGACGAACATTACGCTGTATAAAAATGAAACCACACTTTGGTGGACGGGTGGCGCAGTAAGTATTGCTGCCGGAGGATTTTATACGATTGCTCAAACCGGACAAACTCCTGCAGGCGTTAGCGAATCTACCGGCAATGGTGGTATCTCACCGAAAAAAACGGTTAAATTCGAAATGAGAGCGCCTAATGGATTCTATATAGATGCCTATGCCCGTTTAAAAGCTGATGGCATATTGGATGCCGATTGTACTCCAGATTATGGCAGCGGAACAAAATATTCATTCTCTCGCTGTCCGGACGGGCTGGGGACGTTTGGATTAGCAGTCCCATCGTGTAATGTGGCAAATCCGGCAACAGCAGTAGGAGCTATTGTTACAAATTAAAAAAATAAATTCAAAAGAACAAAGTAAAGGAGCCTAAACCGATGTTTGGGCTTCTTTACTACTTCTTAATAAAAAACAAAATCATAAACTTCAAAAAATAAAAAAAATGGCAAAAGAAGAATTAAAAATCGGGGAAATTTCAAAACCTCGCTTTGAGTATCGTTCATTTGGACGTTGTTTTAAAAAACAAGCCGAACGCATGGCGCGTTTATCGGTACCCGTTCCCGAAAAAGTATGGGAGCGCAAATCGATAGAAACCTACATTGTGAGCCGCACCAACGATGTGAACAACACCAAAATCCGAGACGGGAAAATGGACATCAAAACATTTGTGCAAAATGTAGATGGCTTTGAACAATGGAATCCGCTGATGAAAGGCGAATTTCCAATAAGCGCCGAAGTGTTGAAAAAAGAAGTGTTTCCGGCATTTAAGGTAAATAATCTACCCGAATTGACACAAGCAACATACACGCTCGAAGAATTTTTGACTATCATCAAAAACCACCCCGACTTGCAGGCTGTAACAGTAGAAAAACTGCGTTTCGGCTATATGGTGAATGACACTATTTGCGAAACAGGAGATGTTTATATCAACGGCGCAAAAGTTGTTACTATCAATTCCGAATCAACCGAAGTGGAAGATTTGAAAAAAACAGTAAAAGACGTTAGCTTGGAAGGCGTTGAAAATATCAACTATCTGCAAGCCATCAAACGTGTAATAGGAATGATTGATAAACCATTAGCAAATTAAGTCATGGCACAAGAAATAGAAAGAAAATTCTTAGTAGAAGGCGATTTTCGCCCTTTTGTATCAAAATCAACCCGCATTGTACAGGGATATTTGTCATCAGTTCCGGAGCGCACGGTGCGTGTTCGCATTAAAGGCGTAAAGGGATTTTTAACCATCAAGGGAATTGGCAACGATTCGGGCGCATCGCGCTTTGAATTTGAAAAAGAAATTACCGTAGAAGAGGCAAACGACTTGCTAAAAATATGCGAGCCGGGCGTTATCGACAAAGTGCGCCACTTGGTAAAAGCAGAGCCTTATACCTACGAAATTGACGAATTTCATGGCGAAAACGCAGGCTTGACTGTAGCTGAAATAGAATTGCCCGACGAAAACGCCACATTCGACAAACCCGCCTGGTTGGGCGCAGAAGTAACCGGAGACAAGCGTTATTATAATTCTATGTTAATGAAAAATCCGTTTACTAAATGGTGAGAAAAAATACTCTATTCGCATTTTTGTTGCTATCTGTTTTATTTCAGAGTTGTCTCTCAGATGATTTTACACCGCTTGTTATTGATGACGCTGAAAAAGAATACACAGATTATCAAACCACAGTCTCCGAATTATCGGGACTGTGTTTCACAAAAAACAAGGCGTCATTTATGGCGGTGAGCGATAGAGGTATTATTTATGAAATAAGTAAAACAGATTTTAAGGCACGGAAATTACCATTTTTAGGCACAAACGATTTGGAAGGTATCACCACAAACACTGCCACAGACGAAGTTTACGTTATTGACGAAGCCGAAAACACGGTTTACAAATTGTCAGCCGACGAAAAATCGCTTACGCGAGTGGTAAAAATCAACATTCCCAATCCGGTACATAACAAAGGGCTGGAAGGTATTTCTTACGGCAACGACACGCTTTACATCGTCAATCAGGCAGAGCCGACACGATTGGTAAAATATTGCCTTACGACCAAAACAACTGCTTACATTGACGTTGCATTTGCAGACTATTTGTCGGATATTTGTTTTGACGACTCCGACAATACGCTGTGGATTGTGGATAGTAAAAGTAAAAAAGTTTTTCACTGCGATTTGAAAGCGACAGTTCTCGGCACACAACCGATTGCCTACATTGCACAAGCGGAAGGAATTGCCGTAGATAGAGCAGCCGGTTATATGTGGATTGGTTGCGACATTTCGTCTAAATTATATAAAATAAAAATAAAACTGTGATGAGTACAGTAGATATAAATAAAGTTTTTGACCCGCTCGATATGAATAATTACCGTATTGAGCAATTGCCGCACCGACCGAAAAGTGGCTTTGAGCGTTGGATGGCATACCTCGGTGGTCCTTTGGCTATTTTAGCGTTTATTGCACTTTATTGGTTTGTTGATATTCCATTCTTGAATCATTTTAATCCGGAACGTCTTACCGGCGATGCGGTAGCACGTTTTGCAAAATTAGGTTCCACCGAATTTTTGCGCATCAACTATGCCATGCTGGCTATTTTTTTAGCTGCCATTATATTATGGATAACCGAAGCCGTGCCGAATTATCTAACCTCGTTGTTTGTAATTATCGGTATGGTGCTTACCGGCGTTACGTCAGAAAAAACGGCGTATGCGCAACTGGGGCACCCTGTAATGTGGCTGAATATTTTATCGTTTGTACTGGCAAGTATGTTGGTAAAAACGCAGGTTGCAAAACGGTTTGCGCTGTGGTTTGTAGTACATTTCGGAAAAAATGCCACGAGGATATTTTTCAGCTTCATTGTCATCAACATTGTGTTGTCGGCATTTATTTCGGCAACTACTGCAAAAGCGGCAATTTTACTCCCGATTTTTATGGTCATCGCTGCAATATACGGAGCCACAGGCGGCAAGAACAAAAATAATTTCGGACGAAATATTGTGTTGCAAAATCTTTTCCAAATCAATATCGGAGCAAGTGGTTTTATGACAGGCTCCGGCGCCAATCTGCTGGCTGTTTCCATCATTGTCGGCGCAGGCGCCACACTGGGTTATCAGGAATGGTTTGCGGTGGCGTTTCCGCTGTCGTTACTCATCATTATTATTGGTTGGATAGTCGGCACAAAAATCATGTTCCCCTTGAAAAAAGAAGAACAGGTACCGCAAATTGAAGGAGGAATGCAGCGATTGAAAGAAGAGTTGCAGAAAATGGGGAGCATGAAAAAAGACGAATATAAATCTATTGTTATTTTTATGGGCGTGTTGTTCATGTGGGCTACCAAAGGATACCTGCACAATATAGGCGAAACGGCAGTAGCTTTTATAGGCGCAGTAATTGCACTGATTCCTTACGGTATCGGCATTGTGAAATGGAACGACCTTGATATTCCGTGGCATTTGATGATTTTCTCGGCAGGCGCCTATACGCTCGGCGCAGGATTAGATGCCACCAATCTTGCAGGAACGTCGATTGACGCCATTTTTAATTCGTTAGGAATTTCAGAAAGTACGCCATTTGGGGTGTTATTTGCCATACTTACCGGCGCTATGATTTTCAGCGCATTGCTGTTTCAATCCAAAACCATGCGCACCTTAATTTTTGTACCTATTGCCATAGGCACTGCGCAAAAATTTGGTTACCCGATAATGAGCCTGGCGTTTCCGGTGGCGTTGCTTATCGAACACGTATATGTATTGCCATTCAACAGTAAACCGGCTGCGTTGCTCTACACAACTGACCAGTACAGTTGGGCAGACACATTCAAATATGGTATCGCAATGATGATTATTTCGTGGCTGCTAATGTTTGTATGGGGCGAAACAATGTTGAGATGGCTTGGCTATATGCCAAACGGAGTATTTTGATTTACTATTTATTATTGAATATCTACTAACTTACGTCTAACTTTATAACTATGTAAAACAATAAAATGGAACAATATATACATATTCCCGACAATTATATACAGCTATTTTTGGTGCTGGCATTTTCGTTAGTGATAGGACTATCGCAAAGGAAATTACAATTGAAGAACGATGAGCACGAACCGTTTTTCGGCTCCGACCGCACTTTTGCTTTAATCGGAATTTTGGGTTACATACTTTATATTATCGACCCGATAACAAAAGTTTTTTGGGGTTGCGGCGGAATAGGACTTATGTTTTTATTGAGTGTTAACTATTATTTCAAACTGTATCACATGCGTCGATACGGGCTTACGTCTATTATTACGGCTTGTATTACTTACTGTATTCCTACATTGGTGATGACGCAACCGATTGAATTTAGTTTGCTGGTATTGGTGATTGTGTTGCTGCTGACCGAAATGAAAGAAACTTTTATTTCAGTAGCCAGCCGTATGAACAACGACGAATTTCTAACGCTGGCAAAATTTATTATTATTGCCGGCATTGTGTTGCCTATCTTGCCGAACGAGCGGATTTTTGCAAATATAAATCTTACACTGCGTAGTGTTTGGTCGGCAACAGTTATTATTTCGGGAATGTCGTATGCAAGTTATTTGTTGCAAAAATTTGTGTTTCGCGGCTCGGGATTGTTGGTTTCGGGTATTCTTGGCGGATTGTACAGCAGCACGGCAACAACGATTGTGCTGTCGCGCAAAAGCAAAAAAGCTCCCGATTATTTAAATCATCGTTACAGCGGCGCAATTATAACCGCTATTGGAATGATGTTTATTCGCATTGCCATATTGTTGTTGATTTTCAATACGCCATTGTTTTGGCATTCGTGGTATCTCTTTTTAATAATGACAGCCGTTACCACAACTGTCGGTTTAGTGGTTTATTATTCCAAAACGCCAACGCCGGAACAATTGAAACAGGTTGAAATTGTAGATGACGACAAGAATCCGTTGGAATTTAAAGTAGCGTTGATTTTTGCTGCCCTGTTTGTGCTGTTTACGCTGATAACGCACTACACCATTAAGGAATTTGGCACGCAGGGATTAAAAGCATTGTCGTTTGTAGTTGGTATTACAGATATTACGCCATTTATCGTCAATTTGTTTCAAGGCGATTTCGTTGTATCCGGCTCATTGGTAATTGTGTCAACGTTCATTGCCACGTTCAGCAATAACATTATGAAATTAGGATACGCACTTGTCTTAGGCGCAAAAGCAAACAGAAAACCGCTGCTTATATGGCTTGGAATAGTAAGCGCTGTTAATGCAATTTTATTCTTCTTCATGTGATATAAATTTATAAAGTACCTTAAATCCGCAATGAATAATGAATAATGAACAATTAACAATTAACAATGAATAATGGTGTGGAGTGTGAAGTTACCGGTCGTTGAGCGTAGCCGAAACGACCGAACATCATCTTCAATCGTCTGAACTAGGATTTATAGGATTAAAGGATTGGCAGGATTTGAAAATAATGAATAATGAATAATGAACAATGGATTTTAGAGGTGCTATTCATGTCCCGTTAGGAACAAAATGTTGGTAGAAAACGACTATCCGTGCCTCTAAATCCCGTAAGGGATGGCATGTAAAATCAGCTATTCTAACGGTTTTTACAGGTCATCCCTATGGGATTTTCTTTTGATGACAACGATTTTTCTACCAACATCACCTCCCTAACGGGAGGTTTCATTTGTTTATTATTCATTATTTAGTTTCGGCATAGTAGATTTTGCGTTAAGCGAAGAAGTTTGTAGAGGCGTGAAAATGCAAACTGTTTGAGCAGGCGTAGCCTGTGAGTTTTTGCATTTTAGCCTCGTAAAACTGCGTAGTAGCAAAATATACTCAGCCTTGATTTTTTCTTTTGTTACTTTTCTTTTGTATCAAGACAGAAGGAAAAGTAAGAATAAAAAGGCTATTGACAAGAAAAATCAATGAACAATGAACAATGAACAATGTGGGGGAATTTCTAATTTTCTAAATTCCTAAATTAAAAATTATTTTGTATATTTGTGAATCGGTTAATAATATTTATCTATTATGAGAAAAATTTCATGTATTCTAACAGTCGTCCTAATGGTGGGCATAACGACGGCTAACGCACAAACAACGTGGGACTGCGGTAGCCCTAATGCCTCGGATGTAGTAGCCACCCTAAACATCGCCGACAGCACCCTCACCATCAGCGGCACAGGGGCAATGCAAGATTATTCTTTCTTTGTTTTCGCTCCTTGGCATGCTGACCGCTCTGCTATTAAGACAGTAGTCATTGACGATGGGATTACACGCATTGGGGATTAATGCTTTTTACAATTGCGGCTGGCTTACTTCCGTTGCCATTCCGAGCAACATTGCAAGCATTGGGAGTTATGCTTTTAGAGAATGCAGCGGACTTACCTCTGTTCCCATTCCAAGCAGCGTTACAAGCATTGAAGCCGGAACTTTTTACCAATGCAGCGGGTTAATGCACATTACCATTCCAAGTAGCGTTACAAGCATTGGAAATAATGCTTTTTCCTATTGCCGCAGACTTACTTCCATTACCATTCCAAGCAGCATTACAAACATTGGAAATAATGCTTTTGGCGGATGCCCAGTACTTATCTCCGTCACTTGTCTTGCTACTACGCCACCATCACTGGGCAATGATAATTTTAATAGGATTAGCTCCGACACACTATATGTACCTGCCGATGCATTAAACACTTACAACGCAAATAGTAATTGGAATAGCGTCTTTGGAACAATACGTGCTCTACCCAACGCGGCTACCGTGAAAGAAGCGCAACTCGTTCGCAAATTGTTCGTTTACCCCAATCCCGTCGTTAATGGAGAGTTGAGAGTTGAGAATGGAGAATTAAAGGCGGGGGACAAAATAGAGATATACAACGTGAATGGCGTTCTCGTAGGGGCAAGGCGCGCCTTGCCCTTACAAACCACCATTGATATTTCGCATTTGCCCGCAGGTGAGTACATTCTGAAAATAGGGAATAGGACAGCGAAAGTGGTGAAAAGATAATGAATAATGAACAATAGGGGTGGGGGGGCTGCCTCTGAATTTGCAATTGTCTGAATTAGGATTTACAAGATTTTAGGATCTGCAGGGGTTAAAAAAAGTTTGAAGTGCTATTCTAAATTGCCAACATCCCTAACGGGAAATGATGTTGGCAGGAAAATTGTTACAATATTTTTGGTGTTTTCAAAAAAAAATCGTACTTTTGCAGAATATTTAAAGCATTTTTATGAAGAAACTATTGTTTTTTTGTGTTACGTTGCTCTGCGTTACGTCCTTGTTTGCGCAAAAAAAGCTTTCGTCATCATCTCAGAAAGCCATTGAGTTATTTTACCAAGGATTGGAAAATTACGATCGCAAAGAGTATGTGCGTGCCATGACAAGTCTGTATAAAGCCGTTACCGAAGATCCGAAGTTTGTTGAAGCTTATTTGGTTTTAGCAGAAGTATGCGAGAGTGCGGAAAAGAATGACGAAGCGATCACCGCTTATCGTCGAGTCGTCGTCTTGAATCCCGATCTTCATCCACGCGCGTTGTATAATTTGGGCGACCTCGAATTTAAACAAGGACTGTACGAAGATGCCGAAAAACATTTGGAAGCCTATCTGAACTATGACCTGCAATCGGAGACGTCCAAATACAAGGCTTTTGAATATTTGGAAAAAACACGCCGGGCTATCGTACTCAAGGATAACCCCGTACCGTTCAATCCGAACAATATGGGCGACAGTATCAATAGTAAATTTGATGAATATCTACCGGCTTTAACGGCTGACGGTAAGACATTGATCATCACGCAACGCAGTTGGACTACCGATGAGGTGTCCAATATCACCATACAGTACGAGGATTTTATCATCAGTCGTTACGACGACAATACCAAGCAATGGAGTAAAGCCGTCAAAATGCCGGAACCCGTTAATAGCGCTGATAACGAAGGCGCTCAGAGCATTTCTCCGGACGGACGCTATTTATATTTTGCAGGGTGTAATCGCCGAGACGGTTTAGGGAGTTGCGACATCTATGTCTCTAAACGACAAGGCAACCAATGGGGCAAACCGTTTAACCTCTACGAACCCATTAACAGTCGCCATTGGGAATCGCAACCCAGCATTGCATCGGACGACAAGACGCTGTTCTTTGCCAGTTCACGTCCCGAAGGCAGCCGTGGCGGCACCGACCTTTGGATGAGCGTACTACAAGATAATGGGACATGGTCGGAACCTATCAATTTAGGTGATAGCATCAATACACCCGGTAACGAAAGTTCGCCGTTTATTCACTTTGATAACCAAACGCTCTATTTCAGCAGTGATGGGCACGGTGGCATGGGCGGTAAAGACTTGTTCTACTCCAAACTGCATCCCGACGGCTACTGGACAACACCGGTCAACCTTGGTTATCCCATCAATACTAATCAAAATGAGATCAGCCTGATTGTTAATTCTACCGGTGAAACCGCCTATATTGCCTCCGATAGAACAGGTGGTAAAGGCGGACAGGATATCTATTCCTTTGAACTCTACGAAGAAGCGCGCCCACTCGCTGTTAGCTACGTAAAAGGTAAACTTTTTGACGCAGAAAATCAATATCCTATTGAGGGCAAACTTGAGATTATCAATCTACGTACCGGAAAAATCGTTGCCGGCGCTACGTCCGACCCGAAAACAGGCGATTTCTTGGTTACTTTACCAACCGCAGAAAGCTATGCCATCAATGTATCTAAAGACGGCTACCTGTTCTACTCCGGCAATTTTGAAATGAATAATGACAAAAATGCACTCACACCCAAAACGGTGGATATCCCCCTACAAAGCGTCAACGTAGGAGCCACTATGGTACTGAACAATATATTTTACGATCCAAACCAGTTCAAATTAAAAGCCGAATCAAAAACTGAACTTGACCGTTTAGTGCTACTCTTACAAAAAAATTCAAAACTCAAGATTGAGATTAGCGGACATACAGACAATACCGGCAGCGAAAACCTCAATATCGCTTTATCGGAAAACAGAGCTAAATCAATCTACGATTACCTCATCGAAAATGGTATTGATTATCTGCGGCTCACTTACGTTGGTTATGGATTTAGTAAGCCAGTAACCAGCAATGATACGGAAGCCGGACGAGCCCAAAACCGTCGTACAGAAATCAAAATCTTGGAAAACTAACCCTTAAAACCATGTACGACCCCAATGGTATTGGTCTTCCTAATGGAAATTTTTTTGGGTTTCCTTATTCTATCGAAGAGTCCGACCTTATTCTTTTGTCGGTGCCGTGGGATGTTACGACATCCTGCCGTCGGGGCGCTGCCCTCGCTCCCAAAGCCATATTAAACGCATCCTTACAACTTGATTTCTTTGATTTTGACGTACCGGAGGCTTGGCTAAAAAAAATTGCCACAGAGCCTATTAACCCTCAAATCACAGCGGCAAACACCACCTATAGAGCGGTTTCCGAACATGTTATACACCAACTTGAAAGCTGGCTTCAACCAGAGCCGGACGACCTTTCCAAGGTCAATAACGCCTGCGAAGTAGTCAATAACTACGTCTTTAAGACTTGCCAAAACTATCTGCAACAGGGCAAAACAATCGGTCTGGTCGGTGGCGATCACAGTACGCCTTTAGGTCTTATACAAGCGCTTTGCGAGGTTCACGACCACTTCGGTATTTTACATTTGGATGCACACGCCGATTTACGTGAGGCTTACGAAGGGTTTACGTACTCGCATGCGTCGATCATGCATAATGTTTTGCTATTGAAAAACGTACAAACACTTGTGCAAGTAGGACTTCGGGATGTTTCTCCTAATGAAATGCACCGCATTGAGAATGACGACCGTATTGTTTGTTTTTCCGACTATGCCCTTAAAAACGGTACTTTTACCGGCTACAGTTGGCAAGAGCAGTGTCAAACCATTATCCAAGCATTGCCGGAAAAGGTTTATATCAGTTTCGATATTGATGCGCTTTCGCCCGAAAACTGCCCTCACACAGGCACGCCCGTACCCGGTGGACTGAGTTTTTATGAAGCTGTTTTTCTCTTAAATACACTCAAAAAAAACGGTAAAACCATCATTGGTTTTGACCTTTGCGAAGTAGCGCCGACACCCAACGATGAATGGGATGCTAATGTAGGTGCAAGAATACTCTATAAACTCGCTGTGCAAACGTTAAGTTAATTTTGCTACTTTCTTTGCAATCTCAGAGCTTCATTTATCGTAATGCGTTCATCACCTAAGAACGCCACGACAAAGGCATCTTCATAGCCCAATTTTTGGACTTCTCGCAGGATAGAATTCGCTTCTTGTAACGTTTGCGCTTCCCCTGCCGTATAGCGGTAAGCGCCTTTGTAAACATAGCGCCATACTTTACTGAGATGTTGAAATTCAGTACTATTCAACGGTATCGCTTGTGATGAGGACGTGAATTGAACCCTAAAAATAACCATCGACGGCGCTGAGGCTTCCCTAAATGTAGGTTCCGTACCAACGTGATTATCATACGTTGGAGAGGGTGGCATAACGTTTGTAGGCATGTTGTTTATAGGTGTGAAATTAGGTGCAAAAGCGGAATTTAATGTGGAGTCCCCCGTTTTATCGACGGCGTATTTATATTCCCTGAATGCCTCAAATAAGGCGGTAACAATTCTTGCTTGTCCTTCGTCGGAATTCATAAACCGTTCCTCCTCAGGGTTATTGATAAACCCAATTTCCGTGAGGACGCTGGGCATCGTAGCGCCGCGTAGCACCAAAAAACCTGCTTGTTTAACGCCCCTATCCATGTAATCGACCCGCGCACCCATACATCTTTGGATAGACGCCGCGTAGTTCAGACTTTGCGCAAGATATTTATTTTGCGAATTAGCAAAGATGATATACGATTCCGGTGATCGCGGGTCAAAACCATCGTACAACTCATCGTGGTTTTTTTCCATAAGAATCGCTGCATTTTCTTTTTGAGCCACCGCCAAATTGTCCTCGGTTCTATGTAAGCCCATCACGTAAGTCTCAAAGCCGCTCGGCAATGCCCGACGAGGATCTATCTCGCTTGAATTACAGTGTATAGACAAAAATAAATTGGCTTTATTGGCATTTGCCATCTGCGGACGTTGCCACAATTCCAGCGATATGTCATTGGCGCGCGTATATATCACTTGTACGTCTTTAAAATTATCGGCTATCATGTTCCCCAATTTTAAAGCTACGGATAGCGTGATGTTTTTTTCGTCGGAAAACCGTCCTTGTGCGCCGACATCCGTACCACCGTGTCCCGGATCAATGACAATACGGGTTAGTTGCGGACCTGCCATAACGCGTCCACCCGCTATAATCAAAGCCATAACGACGGCATAAAAAACAACGCTACAAGGTGAAATGCGATTAAAACAGTTCATTTTATGTTTTTTTTTGTAACTTTGTAAGTTAGACCCTTTGCAAAGTTACGAAATTTAATTGATTATTCCACTTCCATTGAAGAAAAAATTTTTCTTACGCTGTTTGACTCTCATGATAGTCGCCCTGTGCAGTAGTTTGCACGGAGGCATCCTTCACGCGCAGACAAACGATACGCTGCCTTCGACGGACTCTCTGCAACTGCTGACGGATACCGCTGTTGTTGTTCCAAAAAAAGTCTCAAAGAACGCCATTGAAGCGCGTGTGGACTACAAAGCAAAGGATTCTATCACCTTCGATTTCAAGAATAACAAAGCCTATCTCTATAATAAGGCGCAGGTAAACTACCAGAGCATACAATTGGAATCCGGTGAAATATCCATCAATTTCCTCAATCAAGAGCTTCGTGCCATTCCAATCACAGACACTGCCGGGGGTACTTCTCAGATACCGCATTACCACGATCAAACACAAGATTTTGATGCCAACGAGATGATTTACAATTTCAAATCCGGAAAAGCTAAGGTGAAGAATATCGTAACCAAAGAGAATGAGCTGTTTGTTCACGGTCAGACCCTTAAAAAGATGCCGGATAACGTTACTTATAGCCATATTGCGCGTTTCACGAGTTGCGATCTCGAACATCCGCATTTTTACATTGTTACCAAACGCGCTAAAATCATTCCGAACGACAAGATAGTTACCGGCGGAGCCATGCTGTTTCTCAATGATATGCCAACACCTCTGGCTTTGCCGTTTACATTGATACCCAATTCCATAAAGAAAGTATCCGGTATTCTTTTTCCAACGTATGGAGAGAGCCAGCGACAAGGTTTTTTTCTTCAAAAAGGCGGGTTTTACTGGCACGTCAACGATTATTTATCTTGGACAATCACCGGTGATATTTTTACTCGCGGCGACTGGACAGTATCCAATGCCATACGGTACAGAAAGCGCTACAAATTTAACGGTAATCTCAATGTTGAGTACGGGCTTCTGCAGAATTCCGACCCTATTGATGTAAATTACAGTCGTAATAAATCATTAAGCGTATCTTGGCAACATATACAGGATGCCAAAGCTAATCCTAACAGTGTGTTTTCTGCTAATGTTAGCTTTTTTAATAGATCCTCTCAGACCTATAACACCGATCTCGCTAACGTATTTCAAAACCAGTCCAATTCAAGCATTTCTTACTCTCGTAATAAATTGTTTGGATTGTTTAATTTCACTTCATCCGCTTCTTTAAACTACAACGTCAATACCTCGCGTATGGATGCCAGTTTGCCTTCCACTTCTTTGTCCTTACTTCAACCTATCTATCCATTTCGCAGAAAATCACGGATAGGCGACGCCAAGTGGTACGAAAGTTTTAAAATAACCTATAATCTGGTCGAACGCAACGATGTTTCTACAGCCGATACTTCATTTTGGACTAAAGAAAATTTTGCGAATATGAAGACCGGCATTAAGCACAATGTCTCATCTGGTATGGACATCAAATTATTTAAGAAATTTATCAACTGGAATCACACTGCCAACTACCATGAATACTGGTACACCAGCATGACAGAGAAGGGGTTCTTTGACACGACCAACACAGCCCAATTGATATCTGAACGGAGAAACGGTTTTTATACCACGCGTGATTATGACTACGCATCATCACTCAGTACCACGCTGTATGGGATGTTAAATATGCCTCGTTTTTTCTTGCGTGCGGTACGCCATCAGATGCAGCCAAGCGTCAGTTTCTCCCTACGTCCGGATTTCTATACCTATCAATCCGGTTATCGTTACTATCGTGATAGCTTAAATCGGGAGTTTCGTTACAATATTTATGAAGGGATGCCCAATGGTAATCCCTCCGGCTATAAATCGGGCAATATAGGTTTATCCATATCCAACACGCTCGAAGCTAAATTACGTGATAAAAAAGACACGGTAACAGGGGAGAAAAAGATCAAGATTTTAGAGGCTTTTTCTATCGGGACATCCTACAATTTAGCGGCAGATTCCATGAATTGGGCGCCGATTTCAATTAACGTCCGTACGATGCTATTTAAAAAATTACAAGTGAATTATTCATCCAGTTTTTCGATGTATGCCCGCGACACCGTAGGTCGGCAAATCAATAAATATGTATGGAAAGAAGGCGGAATCAGAGCCTTACTCAAAGAAACCGAAAGAGTGAACCTGAGTTTGAGTTGGTCATTAAGTCCACCCGGCAAAGACGGTAAAGAAACGCCGCCACCCACTGTTCACGTGCGACAATCACCCTTTTCGGATGACCTGCAATTCATCACCGACCGCACCGATTTCTCCATACCCTGGTCTTTAACGCTAAGCTACTCTTTTCAATACAATATAGTGTATGACCAAGCTATGACCCGTCATTACAGACAAACCTTAACCCAAACCCTCAATGTATCGGGTGATATAACATTGACCGAAAAATGGAAAATTGCTATGCAATCCGGTTTTGATTTTAGAGAACGAAAATTATCAACAACGTCCTTCAGTTTTAAACGAGATTTACACTGTTGGCAGATGTCGTTCAATTGGGTACCTTTTGGCAATTACAAAGAATGGAGCTTTTCCATTAAAGCTAATTCCAGCATGTTATCGAGTGCACTCAAGTATGATAAGGCTCATTCATACTTAGAAAATAGCTATCAATGATGATATTGAAAACACTATGTCAAGCATTGTAACTGACGAAATGAAAAAAATATTTGTTTTGTTGCAAATTTTTGCGTAACTTCGCTAAATGATTTTTGAATAAAAGAGCAAAGAATGACACTTATTAAATCCATTTCAGGTATTCGCGGAACTATCGGTGGTTTGACCGGTCAAGGTCTTACACCCATAGACTTGGTGAAATTTACAACGGGCTATATATTGTTTGTGAAATCAAAACTGCCCCAAAAACGGCTCACTATCGTAGTTGGACGCGATGCTCGCATCTCCGGCGATATGGTCAACCATATTGTTGTGGGCACGTTATTAGGCTTAGGTGTTGACGTGATTGATATTGGGTTGTCAACAACGCCAACCGTCGAATTTGCTGTTACAGCAAAGCAAGCCGACGGTGGTATTATCTTGACCGCCAGCCATAATCCGAAGCATTGGAATGCGCTGAAATTACTCAATGATAAGGGCGAGTTTTTGAGCGCCGCAGATGCTAACAAACTGCTACACACAGCAGATAACCTAACCGACGTACAGTATGCCAATGTGGACGCTTTAGGTTCCTATACAACCGACGATACCCTAATACAGCAACATATCAAGGCAATCTTGGATCTGGAATTGGTGGATGTACAAGCTATTAAAAAAGCAAAATTCAAAGTAGCTCTTGACGCTATTAATTCAACGGGCAGTCTTTCGGTACCACCGCTATTGGAGGCGCTTGGCGTTGTCACCACCGTATCGCTCAATGCCACGCCTGACGGACTTTTTGCGCATAATCCGGAGCCGCTGACCGAAAATATCCAAGACTTGTTAGACTATGTGGTGAAGGAAAAAGCGGATGTAGGCTTCGCCGTAGATCCGGATGTTGATAGGCTTGCTATTGTCTGCGAAGACGGTGCGCCGTTTGGCGAAGAATACACCTTAGTCGCCGTTGCCGACTATGTGCTGCAACATCAAAAAGGAGCCACCGTCTCTAATCTCTCATCAACACAGGCTTTACGCGTCATCACAGAGCAGCATAAAGCTTCTTATTTTGCCTCCGCCGTAGGTGAAGTCAATGTTGTAGAAGCTATGAAGGCACATCATGCCGTGATTGGCGGCGAAGGCAATGGCGGCGTGATTTATCCCAAATTGCACTATGGACGCGACGCCTTAGTGGGCATTGCCCTGTTCTTGTCCTATCTTGCCAAAGCTAAAAAGAAATGCTCCCAATTGCGATTTTCCTACCCTAATTATTTTATGGCAAAAAAGAAAATAGTACTGGACGAAACTATAGCTC
>BNXT01000011.1 GCA_025999775.1 Bacteroidia bacterium
TTTAATAGCACTTCGGCTTTGTTTAAAAAATAAAAAAAAAGTTATTTTTAGAGGTGCCCTAATGTTTCTAAACTCTTAATTTCTAACTTTTCGCTGTCGTTAAATCCATCATCTTGCCCTTTAACCAGCAACTTAAATTGATTACGAATATCAAGCAGTTTATTGTTGATTGGCGTTGCCGAAAGTTGTAGCACTTTTATGTCTTTATGCTCTTTTTCCGGCTGTAAGAGATTGTTAATCAGATATTCATAGCGCGAAGATTTGTCGTTTCGCAGATTGTGGCTTTCGTCGATAACTAACAGAAGTTTATTTTTCCGTTGGATTTTTGAAAGCGGAAAATCGGAGTAGTGAGCAACGTCCAAACGCTCGTCCTGTAAATCGGAATGATAGCGCACAAGGTAATCAATATCGTCTTTTTCAAATTTGGAATCGCGTCCGGTTTTGTATTGCAACCAATTGTTTTCCAATTTTTTAGGACATAGCAAAACCACTGTATAGCCTTTTGATTGAAAATATTTCATCACAGCGAGTGCCGTCCAAGTTTTCCCCAAACCAACGGCATCTGCAAGAATTGCCCCATTATAATTTTGCAACATTTTAATCAAACTGATAACTCCCTTTTGTTGATAGGAATAAAGTGTTTGATAAATGACAGTTTCGCTCAAATGCTTCATCTCCTTTTTGAACTCTTCACTGTTGGAAAAATCCAAATCTTTTTTGAACATTTCATACAAAACCTTGTAATACAAATCTTCGGGCGAATATTCCTTAAACAGATTCTTAATCAGTTTGATAATGTAATCTTTGGCTGCGATTTTTGTTTTGTCTATCAGTTCAATTTTATCCAATGCCACATCTTGCCAAAGAGTTTCAAACCATCGTTGGGTGGCTTTCCATTCGTCATCTTCGCTGAAGGCGGCTGTGTTGAGTTCAATGTTACCACTGTCACGCATTCCCAATCCGGCATCGGTGAGGTTGCTGCTGCCGATAATTTGATAATTTTTTCGTGAATCCTTATCCTTGTAAATATACGACTTGGCATGACAAAAGTTTTTTTGCACCGTTTTTACCTGCACTTTTTCCTGCCGAAGAAAATCAACGGCTTTTCGAGCATTTTGGCTTAAATGCACTGCACTTGCAATTCCTGCATCGCTGTTGAGTAAGTCAATCACTTTGTTGGGTTCGACTTCATCACTCATTAGTTTGCTAAGAACGAGGCGAAATTTTTCCACATCATTGATTTCATTTTTCAGCCAAGCCAATGCATTGACAGAGAAAAAACCTGTAACGAGGTCTAAATGACCTTGTTCAGAATATTTTCTAATAAAATCAACCACTGTATAAGGTTGATTTGGAGCGATTTGAATTTTGTTGTCAAGTAACATAAGGTGTTATATATTTATCAATTTAGTAGTCCAATCAGCCAAAAACAACGGAATGTTCAGCATATTCCCGTCTTTTTTCAGGTTGTTCATTGAGTAACGAATACGCAGTTTTGGTTCATAAAGTTGATTATAAACCGACAAACTTTTGCTTGCTACGCTGTGTTCCGATTTCACTTCTATCGGTATGATTTCCAAACCGTTTTGAACAATAAAATCAACTTCGGCTTTGCCTTCGGAAGTCCAGTAGCGCGGCGTTACTTCAAACTGCGCAACGAGCGACTGCAACACAAAATTTTCGTTCATCGCACCTTTAAATTCCGAATAAAACGGACTTTGATTGAGAATGATTTCGGGCGGCAGTTTTGACAATCGGCGCAAAAGTCCAATGTCGGCGCAGTAAATTTTGAACGCCGTCAAATCGTCATACGCGCTTATGGGCAGTGCGGGTTTGGTATTGGCAAAAATGCGGTGAACAAGTCCCGCGTGTTGCAGCCAGAGCAGCGCGTCTTCGTATTCACGCGCCCTTGCGCCGGGCTTTACGAGTTTGTAAAGAAATTTGCGGTTTTCGCGCGAAAGTTGCGAAGGTAGCGAATTCCAAATTGCCGTAATGCGCGGAATATCTTTTGTTGCGGCATGTTTGGCAAAATCATTTGCGTAAGCGTTTAGAATGGTTTGCAAAACATTTTCTACAACCCCTGTTCCCAAATTGTCGAGAAAAACCGACACCGCTTCGGGCATTCCGCCTGTAACTCTGTAACGGTTAAACGATTCCGAAAGGCGATTGAAAATAATCAGCGGCAACTCGTCAATTTCTTCTAATCTTTCCACAAAATCGAACAAATCAGGCGCATCTGCCCGCAAAAATTCGCGGAAAGTAAGCGGATACATTTCCATAAAATCGACTTTACCCACAGGAAAGCCGCCGCTCGAAAGCGAAACGCCAATCAAACTTCCCGCTGCAATAATAGCGTATTCAGGCGCATTTTCACAAAAATATTTCAGAGAGTTTAATGCTTTGTTACACTCCTGAACTTCATCAAAAATAATAAGCGTTTCTTGTGGTTTAATAGCAGAAGAAGATTGTGATTGCAACGCTCCCACCAAACGTTGCGGGTCTTTTGTGCGTTCAAAAATCTGTTTTAATTCATCGTTATTTTCAAAACTGAAATAGGCAGTATGCGCAAAACTTTGCTCGCCAAATTCCTGCATTGCCCAAGTTTTTCCGATTTGTCTTGCTCCTCGAAAAATAAGCGGTTTGCGGCGGTTGTTTGTTTTCCACACCGTTAATTGCTGTAATATGTCGCGTTCTATTTTCATAAAATTTTCCTGTTTTTATCACATGTTTCGTTGCTTTTATGTGTGAAATATCACATTTTAGCACCGAAATAGGTGCAAAGGTACAACTTTTTTATGAAACAACAAAATTTTACACAAATGTTTCGGAAATCACAATGTTCGGCTCGGTATTGTCAATGTCCACAATACGTTCTACTTGAAATGCTTTTGAGGCGCTATTCTAAAATCCTTTATCTACGAGATATTTCAGTCGTACCAAACGAATTTCATCTAAGGTATATTCATCTTCTCCGAGGTCTTTCAAGCATTGTTCGGGAGAGTCTGTATCTGCGCTACAGAAGTAGTCAAAGATGTCTTTGATATGATAGGGGTCAACGTGGTCGTTGAGGTGGTAGTCAATATTAATTTTTGTGCCACTGGCTACTATACGTTCCATTTCTGTAATGAGGGCGCTCATCGTCAGTCCTTTAGATTCCGCCAGACTTTCCAAAGAGAGTTTACGGTCGATACTTTGAATAATAAACACTCGTTGGACGGACTTGTTAACGATCGTTTTTACCACCAAATCTTGCGGGCGTGCGATGTCGTTGTCCTCGACATACTGTTTTATGATTTTAATAAACGGTTCGCCGTATTTAGCAGCTTTGATAGCGCCCATACCAGAGATTTGCGCCATTTCCTCAATAGTAATAGGATACTGAATGGTCATATCAATCAAGGATGGATCGGTAATAATAGCCCATGTATTGACGTTGTGATGTTTGGCGACACGATGTAATTCTGCTTTTAATAGGTCAAATAAGACTTGGTCTGTTGAATTTTCTTTACTGATAACAATGGTATTATCAGCATTGTTGCTTTCTGCTTCGTAATCAATATCTTTGGCAATTTTTACGATATACGATTTTTTCAAAAATTGCCGTCCTTTAGGCGTAATCTGCACTGTGCCGTAATTGGCAATGTTTTTTTCCAAAAGATTATCCATCAAGCATTGTCGGATGACTGAATTCCAATATACCACGTCGTGATCTGTTCCTGTTCCGAAAAACGACAGTTTATGATGTTCTAAGGCTTTAATTTCTGTTGAATGGCGACCTGTAAGGACACACGTGATATGCTTGATTTTCAGAGATTGCGACACGGTATTCATAAAACTGAGAATCTGCAAAGCCTCTTTAGTTACGTCGATTGTATCTTTGGGATGGTTGCAATTATCGCAGTTGCCACAAGGTATGGCATGAAATTCCTCGCCGAAATAGTGCAAGATATTTTGTCGGCGGCACATTCCGGTTTGAGCGTAGGAGACGATTTCAAAAATCAATTGCGAGGCGATAGCTTGTTCGGTGGGCGACTTCTCTTTGTGGACAAAATTTTCCAATTTACTGATGTCGTCTTCGCTGTAGAAAGCAATGCAATGACCTTCGCCGCCATCGCGTCCGGCACGACCTGTTTCTTGATAATAGTTCTCTAAACTTTTCGGCATGTTGTAATGAATCACAAAGCGTACATCTGGCTTGTCAATGCCCATTCCAAAAGCGATGGTGGCAACAATAATATTGACATCTTCTTGTAGAAAACGGTCTTGATTTTCGGCACGAATGAGGGATTCTAAACCGGCATGATAGGGCAAAGCCTTGATACCATTGGTCTGTAATACTTGGGTAAGTTGTTCCACCCGTTTACGACTTAAACAGTAGATAATGCCTGATTTATTGGGATTATCGCGTACAAACCGTACAATATCGCGTTCAAGATTGGGAGTTTTTTTGCGGATTTCGTAGTAAAGATTAGGGCGATTGAAAGACGAGATAAACGTGTCGGCAGTTTGCATGCAGAGGTTTTTCTGGATGTCGCGCTGTACTTTAGGCGTAGCCGTAGCCGTAAGCGCCATCACGGGTACCTTCTTGCCGATTTCTTGAATGATAGGGCACAATCGTCCGTACTCTTGCCGAAAATCATGTCCCCACTCCGAAATACAATGCGCCTCATCAATGGCATAAAATGCAATATCTAACGTTTGAAAAAATTCAAGATTATCCCTTTTGGCTAAGGTTTCCGGCGCAACATACAACAATTTGGTTTGTCCCGATAAGATTTCCTCTTTGATGAATGTTATTTCCGGTTTGGTTAATGATGAATTAAGGTAGTGGGCAATATGCTTACTCATACCGAAGGCACGAATGGCATCCACTTGATTTTTCATCAGTGATATGAGTGGTGAAACAACAATGGTTACACCGTCAAGCAGCATTGCCGGCATCTGATAGCATAAGGATTTACCGCCTCCGGTCGGCATAATGACGAACACATCATGACCCTGTAATACACTACGAATAGCGGCTTCTTGAGTACCTTTAAACTGATGAAACCCAAAAATTCGACGTAATTCAGTATGTAAAAATTCGGTTGATAAGTCCACGTTTTTTTATTGTAAAAGTTTTTGTAACTTTGTATTCACTACTCAAAGGTAACATTTTATTTTAAAAAAAACAAGTTTTATCGTGAAAAACTTCCAAGACATTCTAAACATAGCGCGGCGCACTATTCAAAATGAGGCTTCTGCAATCAAAGAACTCGAAGGTTTTATAGATGATGAGTTTGCCGAAATAGTGCAAAAAATCCTTGCTATGAAAGGTCGTTTGATAATCAGCGGCATAGGCAAAAGCGCCACTATTGGACTAAAAATCGTGTCAACGCTCAATTCTACCGGTACGCCTGCCGTGTTTATGCACGCTGCAGACGCTATACATGGCGACTTGGGTATTATTCAGGAACACGATATAGTGATGTGTATTTCTAAAAGTGGAAATACCCCTGAAATAAAAGTACTTGTGCCACTTATCAAGCAGTTTGGCAATACCTTGATAGGCATGGTTGGCGATACCTCCTCTTTTTTGGCGGAACAAGCAGATTATATCATCAATTGCAGCGTCAAACGTGAGACTTGTCCCAATAATTTAGCGCCTACGACGAGTACCACGGCACAGTTAGTGATGGGGGATGCCTTGTCGATAGCGCTTTTGGAGTGTCGCGGCTTTACGGCAGCCGATTTTGCTAAATACCACCCCGGCGGCACGTTAGGTAAACGACTGTACCTGCGTGTGGCTGACCTCGTTGTACATAACGAGAAACCTATGGTTGCCCCAGATAGTCCAATACAGGACGTGATTGTTGAGATGACTGCCAAACGGTTGGGCGCTACGGCGGTTATTGATAACGGCAAAATAGTTGGCATTATCACGGATGGCGACTTGCGACGTGTGATACATCAAAACAGATTCTCGCAAACCCTTGTTGCTGCTGATATTATGGGCAAATCACCTAAGACAATCCACGACATCGAAATGGCAGTCAACGCCTTAGAACAGATTCGTACACACCATATTACGCAGCTATTGGTGGTTGATAATAACGACCAATACGCAGGTATTGTGCATTTGCACGACCTTTTACGCGAAGGGATACTGTAAGTGTGGAGTGTGAATGTCATTGCGGGCTTAACCCGCAATCCCCTGTAACAAAGGATGGCGAGGTAAACTTTTTTGTCTTAACACATTTTAGCTATTCATTTTCTTTTATCAATAGTCTTTTTATTCTTACTTTATCTTTTGTCTTGATACATTTTATTCGTTCATTTTCTTTTGTGGCAACAAAAGAAAACGAACCAAAAGAAAAATGCTTGCTAAAAATAACAGTCGCACACCCCTGCGCAAGCTGCAGGGTTTTGTGCGACGATTTTTAGCGGTAAGGTATCACTTCGCTACGCTCGTGATATAAATAATGAACAATTTTCAGAGGTCGTCATTGCGGGCTTGACCCGCAATCCTCTGCAACAGAGGTGAGTGTGGAGTTCGGTCGTTTCGACTACGCTCAACGACCGGCAGCGCACCGATCCCTGAGCGTAGTCGAAGGGCGGTGCGACTGTCAATTGTCTGAACCAAGATTTTCATAAGATTACAAAGATTAACAGGATTTGAATAATGAATACTGAATGTTACTCCACTCTCAATCGTTGTAAGATATCATCCGCAAACATTGCCATCTTGGTAAATGCAAACCATTTTTTGCCTAAATCCTTCAACGACGCACCAATATGATAAACCGTGTTGTCAATGATTAAGAAACGGTCATGTGAACGATCAAATATAGTTATTGTTATTGCCGGATATTGGGCGTTATGTTTTTGTAAATCTAATTGCAATTTTGGATTCAGGTCTTTCGTATAGATTGTCGCCTTCACGCCTTTATCACGTTTAGACAACATGGTCAGTACACTTTCATCAACGTAGTTGTCGATCAATACGATGTCATTTTTTGCGGATTTGACGAGATTAGATACAAATTTGTGCGCATCAAAGATTTGTCCATCGTAGAAGATGCCCTCAACCGGTGGTAATGCTGTCTTTACAAAGAAGTCGATTTTCTTTTCAGTTTCGGTAACACGTTGTTCGATTCGTTCAAAGCGCTGATTGACGGCATAGCCTTTGAGAAGATAATCTTTGAGTATGCGGTTTGCCCATTGGCGAAATTGTGTACCTCTTTTGGATTTAACGCGATAACCCACCGAAATAATAACATCTAAATTGTAATACTCAATATATCGTTCGATAGTCCTTTCTCCTTCGTTCTGAACTGTTGCAATTTTTGCAACAGTTGAAAAAGCCGATAATTCCTCTTCTTCAAAAATGTTTTTTATATGCTTGGAAATTACAGATTTATCTCTTTCAAACAGAACTGCTATTTGATTTAGAGATAGCCATACCGTATCATTTTCTAACCGCACCTCCAATTTAAGCAAACTGTCCGGTTGGTACAATACAATTTCGTTTTTGTCGTTCATAGATTTGAGATTTTAATACTTTCTTCTCTATATATAACGCAAAAAACACGGTTTTTGTATATCTACCCCATAAAAATTATTACCCATTCCCTCGCCAAAATAGATAGGGCGGATGGCGATTAGAGGCGGGTTTCAAACCCGCCCCTACAATGAAACACATCGTCATTGCGGGTCAAGCACCGCTCCCTGAGCGTAGTTGAAGGGCGGTGCGACTGTCAATTGTCTGAATCAGGATTTGCAGGATTTTGATTGTTTCATTTTCTACATTCAAATTTCTCAATTAAAAATGTATTACTCTTCGTCTTTTTGTTCGGTTTCGTAAGCTTTGAGCAGTTCTGTTTGGATGTCGGCTGGCACTTGGGTATATTCGGCAAACTTCATGGAGTAGGTACCACGACCGGAGGTTATGGAACTCAATGCTGTCGAATAGCGGTTCATTTCTGCCAGCGGTACGCGAGCCTTGATGATTTGGAAGCTACCGTCGCTATCCATACCCACTACGATGGCACGCCGTCCTTGTAAGTCCGTCATTACATCACCCATTCTCTCGGCAGGCATCATCACCTCAATATCGTAGATAGGTTCCAGAATTTTGGGTCCCGCATTTTTAAAAGCCTCTTTGAAAGCGTTGCGTCCTGCTAATTTGAAGGCTAACTCATTGGAATCAACAGGGTGCATCTTGCCATCATAGACATTAACCACGATGTCGCGTGCATACGACCCCGTAAGCGGACCTTCCTCCATTTTTTCCATCACGCCCTTTAAAATTGCCGGTTGAAAACGTGCATCAATAGCGCCTCCAACAATACAGTTGTTATACACTAACTTACCACCCCATTGCAACGGATACGTGTCGGTAGCACGCACGGGATACTTCGTCTGCGCAGGCATGCCTTCATAGTACGGTTCGATGAGCAAGTGTACCTCGCCAAATTGACCGGCGCCGCCCGACTGCTTTTTATGCCGATACATCGCTTCAGCAGATTTGGTGATGGTCTCCCGATACGGAATTTTGGGCGCAAACAGCTCCACTTGTATCTTATGCACAGTATTGAGATACCACTTCATAGTGTTAATATGAAACTCGCCCATGCCCTTGACAATGAGTTGTTTTAATTCTTTGGAGTATTCTATAATTAAGGTTTGGTCTTCGGTGTGCATTTCGTGGAGTACCATTCCTAATTTTTCGTCATCTGCCGAATTAACAGCCTTGATGGCAGTAGAATAAATGGGTGATGGGAAAACAATAGGTTCATAAACAACGTTGGTATTCTTTAGGGAGGTCAGGGTATCGTTCGTTTTGGCATCTTTGAGTTTGATGGTGGCTACCAAGTCGCCGGCACACGCTTTCTCTATTTTGACACGGTTTTTACCGACTACTGCAAAGAGTTGAGAGATGCGTTCTTTATTGGAATTACGACTGTTGGTAATATCCATACCTTCGGTAATTTCTCCGGTCATAATCTTCATGAAGGACATTTCACCAAGGTGCTGTTCACGGGTCGTTTTGAATACAAAGGCAGAGAATGGCTCCGAGGCATTGACCTTGACGTTGACACCTTCTGTGGTATTGCGACCGTTGCGTTCGTCAGGCGAGGTTACGTTGTTGCCCAGAAATTCTAACAAGCGTCTTACGCCCTGATTTTCTTTAGCAGAGCAACACATCACAGGGAAGATACTGCGTGAGGCTAAGCCTAACTTAATGCCGCGTCGCATGTCTTCGATGGTTAAGTCTTCTGTTTCAAAATATTTTTCCATCAAATCATCCGCGCCGGCAGCCGATGCTTCTACTAAAATTTTGTAATACGCTGCGGCACGCTCTTTCTCCGAGTCCGGAATGGCTACCTCTTCGGCTTTACCGTTACCTTTTGGAAGCATAATCATTTTTTGCAACACAAGGTCTATCACCGCATTGAAGTCGGTACCAACGTTTACAGGGTATTGTACGACGGTTACTTTTTCGCCGTAGGTTTCGGTGAGTTCTTTAACAGTATCTTCAAAATTGGCTTTTTCACCGTCTAATTGATTGATGGCAAACACGGTTGGGACGCCGTTTTTGCTGGTATTTCTCCAAGCCACGTCGGTACCGACTTCAACCCCACTTTGTGCATTAACGACCAAGATCGCAGCATCTACCACCGAAAGCGCTGTGGCTGTTTCACCACAATAGTCCACAAAACCTGGGCAGTCGATGACATTGATTTTACGATCGCCTATTTCGCTGTACAACAAGCTGGCAACAACGGAGTTCTTACGTTCAATCTCAATTTCGCGATAGTCCGATACTGTGTTTTTGTCGTCAATAGAGCCACGACGTGTGATAGTACCACCTTCAAAAGCCATTGACTCTGCTAAAGTGGTTTTGCCCGACTTAGATCCTCCAATTAAGGCAAGATTTCTGATTTCTTTGGTTTGGTAAACTTTCATGATGTTTTAGTGTTTTAAATTAAAACACAAATATACAAAATATTTTTCAAATATGGGTTGATAGTCTTTTTCTTCTTACTTTTCCTTTTGTCTTGATACATTTTATTCGTTCATTTTCTTTTGTGGCAATAGCCTTTTTATTTTTCCTTTTGTCTTAATACATTTTATTCGTTCATTTTCTTTTGTGGCAACAAAAGAAAACGAACCAAAAGAAAAATGCTTGCTAAAAATAACAGTCGCACACCCCTGCGCAAGCTGCAGGGTTTTGTGCGACGATTTTTAGCGCTAAGGTATCACTTCGCTACGCTCGTGATATAAATAATGAACAATGAATGACACCGGTCGTTTCGACTACGCTCAACGACCGCAACTTCACACTCCACACTCCACGCTCCACTCTCAAATTCTATTGCGCCTCAAACTTTTTTTTTACCAAAAAAAAGCATAACTTTGCATTGTCGAAAAATTTAAATAAATAATGTATGGACAAGATACGCATCGGGCAGTTAAAAACGGTATTCGACCAAATCGCGCACCATATCAACAGC
Source organism: Bacteroidia bacterium (assembly GCA_025999775.1). GTDB lineage: Bacteria > Bacteroidota > Bacteroidia > Bacteroidales > P3 > BNXT01. Next base: position 10,497 of record BNXT01000011.1, read on the forward strand.
GACGACGATACCGAACAGGTAGAAGTTTGGTTTGCTCGCGAACTTCAGAACATTTTGGGATACGCCCGTTGGGAGAATTTTATTGTTGCCATTCAGCGCGCGGTTGATTCGTGTAAAACGCAGAGTGTCAGCGTAGATGATCATTTTCGTGAGGTCACGAAAATGATCGAAATCGGCAAAGGAGGCAAACGCGAAGTAAGCGACTACATGCTCACTCGTTATGCCTGCTACCTGATAGCACAAAACGGCGACCGATTTTCTGCCAACGCTGACCATTGCCGCCAAAAATTTGGCAACCGAAATGACTAATTACAACGTGCAGGAAAACGATTTGTACGGTGAACCGTCCATAACCGATGAACACATACAAAACAACCTGACCGTTCGAGAAATGTTGGGCAAACGCAGCATAAAACCCGAAACGTTACCCCCCGCCGAAGACATAAAAAAGTTGGAACGGCGGGTTATCAACGATGAAAAGAAAATTGAACAAACAACAAAAAAGTTGCCTAAAAAATAATGGCTGATTAAAAAAATCAACCTTGACGGTTTCGTATCTTACCGAAATTCATTGTTCTAATCCTGCCAATCCTAAAATCTTGTAAATCCTGATTCAGACTATTGAAGGTGACTGTCGGTCGTTGAGCGTAGTTGAAACGACCGACAACTTCACACTCCACACTCCACACTCAATTAACGAAAAGGGGCAGGAAAACCCCACCCCTAATTCTCAATTCTCAACTCTCCATTCTCAATTATTTTTCACCACTTTTGCTATCCTATTCCCTACTTTCACAATGTACTCGCCTGCGGGAAGGTGCGCAATGTTAATTGACAATGGATAATTGACAATTGACAATGGCGTTTCAAACACCTTTGCACCATTCACGTTATAAATCTCTATTTTGTCTCCCGCCTTTAATTCTCCATTCTCAATTCTCAACTCTCCATTAACTACGGGGTTGGGGTAAATCGACAGTTGGTCGGAAGAACTCTCGGCAATGCCGGTAGCAGTAGATGTTGTAAACGTCAGGGTATCGCCATTGGTAGTACCGCTTGCCGTTGTTGCATAAGCGTAAAACTGATATTGCGTACCTGCCGTCAGTCCTGTTATATTGCCGCTTGTGCTTGTAGTCCACGCACTTGCAGAGGATTGTTTGTATTTAAAGCCCTGCTCGGTAATGGTTTCGCTACCTGCTGTTACTGATTTGTTCAGCGTTGCCGATGTTGACGTAATATTGGTGGCGGCAAGCGTGGTAACGGTTGGTGGCGTAATAGCGGTTGTTACCGTTACGTTGCAATATGCCATAAAGTTACCGTCTTGCGTGGTGGCAATAATAGCGCAAGTGCCTGTGTTTACGGCTGTTACAAGTCCATTGGCAACAGTGGCGACATTATTGTCTGTGCTTAACCACGTTACGTTTTTATTCGTAGCATTGGCAGGCAATATGGTTGCAGTAAGCGTTTCTGTACCGCTTACTGCAAGTGTGGTGGCAGTTTTGTTAAGCGATACACTTGTAACCGAAATATTAGTGGCACTTACCGTTACTGCGCAACTTGCCGTGAAGCTGCCGTCTTGCGTGGTGGCAATAATAGCGCAAGTGCCTGTGTTTACGGCTGTTACAAGTCCATTGGCAACGGTGGCGACATTATTGTCTGTGCTTAACCACGTTACGTTTTGGTTGGTGGCGTTGGCAGGCAGCACCGTTGCAGTAAGCGTTTCTGTGCCGTTTACTGCAAGTGTGGTGGCAGTTTTGTTGAGCGATACACCTGTTACCGAAATATTAGTAGCGCTTACCGTTACCGTGCAAGTAGCAGTACGACTGCCGTCTGCTGTGGTTACTGTGATAGTGGCATTGCCCGCTGATACTGCTGTTACCAAACCGCTACTGTTTACTGTGGCTACACTTGTATTACTGCTGCTCCACGTTACGTTTTGGTTGGTGGCGTTGGCAGGCAGCACCGTTGCAGTAAGCGTTTCTGTGCCGTTTACTGCAAGTGTGGTGGCAGTTTTGTTGAGTGATACGCCCGTTACAGCCACCGTTGCAGCGCTTACCGTTACCGTGCAAGTAGCAGTACGACTGCCGTCTGCAGTAGTTACTGTAATGGTGGCATTGCCCGCTGATACAGCTGTTACCACACCGCTACTGCTTACCGTTGCTATGCTCGTATTGCTACTACTCCACGTTACGTTTTTATTAGTGGCATTGGCAGGCAGCACCGTTGCAGTAAGTGTTTCTGTGCCGGTTACTGCAAGTATGGTGGCGGTTTTGTTGAGCGATACACCTGTTACCGAAATATTAGTAGCGCTTACCGTTACCGTGCAAGTAGCAGTACGACTGCCGTCTGCTGTGGTTACTGTGATAGTGGCATTGCCCGCTGATACTGCTGTTACCAAACCGCTACTGTTTACTGTGGCTACACTTGTATTGTTGCTGCTCCACGTTATGTTTTTATTCGTAGCATTGGCAGGTAATACCGTTGCGCTAAGTGTTCTTGTGCCGCCAATGGTAAGTGTATCAGTGATTCTGCTAAGCGATACGCTCGTAGGAGTAACTGCTGTTACAGTTACTGCACAAGTAGCAGTACGACTGCCGCTTGCTGTAGTCGCCGTTATGGTGGCACTGCCAGCTGATACAGCTGTTACCACACCACTACTGTTTACTGTGGCTACACTTGTATTGTTGCTGCTCCACGTTATGTTTTTATTCGTAGCATTGGCAGGTAATACCGTTGCAGTAAGCGTTTCTGTGCCGCCAATGAGTAGAGTGGTGGATGTTTTATTGAGCGATACGCTCGTAACGGGAATACTTGCAGGTACAGAAGATATGGCGATATCATCAATCGCAATAGGCGATTGCGTACCCATACTACCATCGTTTCTCCAAGTAAATACCAAGCGCTTTGTAGTACCCGAATAAGTAGCGGCAGGCAGGGTAATCCTTGCTTGTTGCCACGAACTTTGTCCATTGTAAGTACCCAACGCAATACCACTCAAAGACGTACCTGCTATGGGCGTGGTAGAAGTTGTCAGCATATATACTGTCAAATCATCATACCTGCTTTCTCCATTACCTTTCCAATAAAAAGTAAGCGTGTAAGCTTCGGACGAAGTAGGAAACGTAATGTCGCTATAGAGATGCACTACGCTTGTACTACTTATCGTATAAGCATTACTATTACTATTGTTGGAAATGTAAGCGGATTTAGTGCCATTGTAACTTGTTGCCGTACCTATGTACCATTTGTTGGTTTGGCTGCCGTTAGCAAATGCCCAGCCGCTGAGGCTTGTGCTGCTGCCGCTCTCAAATGTTTCGGTAAATGGAGCAACCTTTCCTTCAACAACAGTTGCACAAGTAGCAGTATGACTGCCGTCTGCTGTGGTTACTGTGATAGTGGCATTGCCTCCTGATACTGCCGTTACCAAACCGTTATTGCTTACCGTTGCTATACTTGTATTGCTGCTACTCCACGTTACGTTTTGATTCGTGGCATTGGCAGGCAGCACCGTTGCAGTAAGCGTTTCTGTGCCGCCAAAGACAAGTGTGGTGGCGGTTTTGTTGAGCGTCACGCCCGTAACAGGTTTGCGGTATGTTACCATCAACTGACGCACCCGCGCACCGTCCCAACTGCTAGACTCGGAATCATCTTTGCTATACTGCCATACCAACGAGTGCGAACCCGCAGGCAATTTAACGCTATAACTGGTGTAAAAGGTGCGGGAACCTGAATAGCTGATCCTCTCTGTACCATCAATGTAAAATTTAAAGTAATCATAATTACTCTCGCTACCTACCGCCCACTCAAACGATACAGTTATGCTGTCTATATTCGACACAGTGGTGGAAAAAGAAGAGGTAGTGTTGTGATACCCCGAATTACCACTATATACATAGTCGGTGCCTGCATACCATGAATAACTACCTTGAGATACCGACACTAATTCTGATTGCGGATGCAGCAAGACAGAAAGGAACTCGCTAAGAACAGCAACCTCACATTGTGCCATGTAGCCACCGTCTGCTGTAGTTACCGTGATGGTTGCATTGCCTGCTGATACGGCTGTTACCACACCTCTACTGTTTACTGTGGCTACACTTGTATTGCTGCTACTCCACGTTACGTTTTTATTCGTAGCATTGGCAGGCAATATGGTTGCAGTAAGCGTTTCTGTGCCGCCAATGAGTAGGGTGGTGGCAGTTTTGTTGAGCGATACACTTGTAACGAAAATCCGAGGTGCTATTACTACTGCGCCTGCATACGTAGGAAATACTGTACGCGATACGCCGTAAAAATCAACGCCGGGCAATACTCCCGAAGGCGCTATCTTTATGTTGCTCTCGCCTGTGGCATTGGGCACAAAGGTAGTGGTGTTGAAGGTGGCGGAGGTTACTAATTTATCGCCCGTGCTATTGGTGTAAAGGGTGCTACCATACACATTATAGCCGCCGGAAACTACAGTACCACTACTATTATACACATCATTGCCACTGTAACTTGCTGTATTGCCGTAGAACAGATTGCCTGTGAGCGTAAGCGGCGTGCCGCTAGAAAGACAAATAGCGCCACCACGAGTAGATGCAGTGTTGTTATAGAAAGTACAACCTTTTATATTCAGTATTCCATTACTTTCAAAAAATATTGCTCCTCCACCATAAAAGGTGGAAGTATTGGTACTTCTGTTGTTGCTAAATATGCAATTTTGCAGATTGAGCGTACCGCCAGAGCAATAAATTGCAGCACCATACAGGGTATGACTGCCATTGATGAAACGTACGCGATTAACAGTAAGGATAGTACCGGAGTCAGGCGAACCTAAATACAGTATTCGGTAAGCATTATTCCCCGAAATGGTAACTCCATTGCCCTCTATGGTAAGATTTTTGGTAATCCCCAACTGAGAAGCCAACGTAATCACACTATCCTTCCAATTCACCGCAGGATTAAATTCAATAACATCTCCTGCCACCGCATTGGCAATGGCATTGCGCAAACTACCTGTACCCGTGTTGCTGGCATTGGTTACAAGTACCGGCAAAATGGGCTGTATGCTGATGTTGTCTATGGCTGCAGGCGGGGCGCTTCCGTCCATGTTATCGTTGCGCCACGTAAACACTAAACGTTTGGCAGTAGATGAAGCAGGAATGTTGATAGTATCCGATGTCCACGTATTAGACAAGCCGTAAGTACCCAATAGATAAGTGCTATTCAATGAAGCGCCTGCTGCAGGCGTAGTGGTGGTTTCTACCAGATACACCTTTAAGTCATCATAGTTATTTTCCCCATAGCCTTTCCAGTTAAAGGTCAACCGGTAGTCGTTGGCAGCGGCTTGTGGCAGCACCACATCGCAGTAGAGATGCACTACGCTTGAACTACTTCTCGTATAAGCATTACTGCCGCTATTGTTGGAAATGTAAGCGGATTTAGCGCCATCGTAACTTGTTGCCGTACCTATGTACCATTTGTTGGTTTGGCTGCCGTTAGCAAATGCCCAGCCGCTGAGGCTTGTGCTGCTGCCGCTCTCAAATGTTTCGGTAAATGGAGCAACCTTTCCTTCAACAACAGTTGCACAAGTAGCAGTATGACTGCCGTCTGCTGTGGTTACTGTGATAGTGGCATTGCCTCCTGATACTGCCGTTACCAAACCGTTATTGCTTACTCTTGCTATACTTGTATTGCTGCTACTCCACGTTACGTTTTGATTCGTGGCATTAGCAGGCAGCACCGTTGCAGTAAGCGTTTCTGTGCCGCCAACGGCAAGTGTGGTGGCAGTTTTGTTTAGCGATACGCTCGTAACAGCAACCGTACTCACCGTTACCACACAGGTATCATTGAAACTGCCGTCCACAGTAGTTACCCTTATGGTGGCATTGCCCGCAGATACACCTGTTACCACGCCGCTACTGTTTACTGTGGCTACACTTGTATTGTTGCTGTTCCACGTTATGTTTTTATTCGTAGCATTGGCAGGCAATATGGTTGCGGTAAGCGTTTCTGTACCACCAATGAGTAGAGTGGTGGCAGTTTTGTTGAGCGATACACTTGTAACCGAAACAGGGGTGGCACGTGTAACAGTAATCGTATAGGTCTTTTGCGTTACTCCATCTTGGGCTGTAACAATCACATTAAACGTATTCAGTCCAATAGCAAGGCTCTTTGAACCCGTTCCGCTTACGGTTGCTACTGTACTGCTCTTGGTGGCGCTAATGGTGAGACTTGTTGTTGATGAAGGTACTTCTACTGTGTAATTAGTTGTATCTGCGTTGAATACAGGCGATAGTGTTCCTGTAGAAACTGATAATGCCGATAAATAGGCGTCTGTTCTCGATCCTATTTTTAATATCGTACCGAAATTTTTCCACACATTGGCGGCTTGGTAGGCTGCCAACGAACCGCCAGGAACATAGAGGATATCGCTGCTTAGAGTGGAGCCATTGGTAAATACATCGATTGTAATGGTTTGCGGTACAGGATTCAGATTGATAACACTCGTCAAGCCGCTACATCCATTAAACGCAGAACTCCTGATGAACGTTACACTATTCCCTATCTCTACACTCGTCAAGCCGCTACATCCATTAAACGCAGAACTCTCGATTTCCGTTACACTATTCCCTATCTCTACACTCGTCAAGCCGCTACATCCATTAAACGCAGACTGCCCGATGTCCGTTACACTATTCGGTATCGTTAAACTGCCCGTCAAGCCGATACATCCAGAAAACGCATACCCCCAGATGTCCGTTACACTATTCCCTATCTCTACACTCGTCAAGCCGCTACATCCCTCAAACGCATAATACCCGATGCTCGTTACACTATTCGGTATTGTTAAACTGCCCGTCAAGCCACTACATCCAGAAAACGCATAATGCCCGATGCTCGTTACACTATTCGGTATCGTTAAACTGCCCGTCAATCTGCTACATCCATTAAATGCAACACTCCCGATACTCGTTACACTATTAGGTATCGTAAAAGCGCCCGTTTTTCCTCCCGGATAAGTCACCAGCGTATCCATTGCTTTAGTGTATAATACGCCACTCTCGGACTTGTAGCGTAGATTATCGGTTTCTGCATTAATCAAAATCAGACCGCTACAGTAAGTAAACGCATTTCCCCCGATATTCGTTACACTATTCGGTATCTCTACACTCGTCAAGCCGCTACATCCTTCAAACGCAGAACTCCCGATGTCCGTTACACTATTCCCGATATCTACACTCGTCAAGCCGCTACATCCATTAAACGCATTTCCCCCGATGATCGTTACACTATTCGGTATCTCTACACTCGTCAAACCGCTACATCCATAAAACGCATGACTCCCGATGATCGTTACACTATTCGGTATCTCTACACTCGTCAAGCCGCTACAATCCCGAAACGCAAAACTCCCAATGCTCGTTACACTATTCGGTATCTCTACACTCGTCAAGCCGATACATCTATAAAACGCAGCATCCTCGATGTCCGTTACACTATTCCCGATATCTACACTCGTCAATCCGATACAGCCCCTAAACGCACACTGCCTGATGCGCGTTACACTATTCGGTATCTCTACACTCGTCAATCCGATACAGTAAGCAAACGCATATCTCTCGATGCTCGTTACACTGTTCGGAATTGTTATACTTGTCAATTTGCGAAGACCATAAAACGCAGTTATTGGAATAACTTTTACATTATTACCAATGTTTACGGTTACAATATTGGTGTCGTGAGCCCACACAGCACTACCGGCTATACTACTGGAGTCACTAGACGCATTAATGGAAACTGACGTGCAGCTATCGGCATTGAAATTCACCGTCGTCAATCCGCTACAGCCAGAAAACGCCTGATTTCCGATTCTCGTTACACTATTTGGAATGGTTATACTTGTCAATTTGCGAAGACCATAGAACGCATAAATGGGAATAACTTTTACATTATTACCAATATTTACGGTTACAATATTGGTGTCATTAGTCCACACACTAATACCAGATGACGTGCAGCTATCGGCATTGAAATTCACCGTCGTCAATCCGCTACAGTCAGCAAACGCATACTGACCGATGCTCGTTACTCTATTCGGTATCTCTACACTCGTCAAGCCGCTACATCCGTAAAACGCATACTGACCGATGCTCGTTACACTATTCGGTATTGTTAAACTGCCCGTCAAGCCGCTACATCCGTAAAACGCATACTGACCGATGCTCGTTACACTATTCGGTATTGTTAAACTGCCCGTCAAGCCGCTACATCCCTCAAACGCATACTGCCCGATGCTCGTTACACCCGATTGTATAACCACTGTTTTAACGGATGACCTCACAGAATACCATGGAACTGCTGACGCTGATGACCAATTCGTCATTGCCCCTGTGCCACTAATCGTTAAAGTGCCATTGCTCAGGGTAGCCGTTATATAGGAAGACGTACCAATGTTCCATGTTTGGGCAAAAGCGCTCATGGAGAGCGCTATTGCAATAATTGTTAATAGT
>BNXT01000012.1 GCA_025999775.1 Bacteroidia bacterium
CAGGCAGAGCAAAGACCAACGAATTAACTAATAACAGAACAAATAACACTATCACTTTCATAACGCAGTAAATTTCACAAAGATACAAAAAATGTTTTAACACAAATCACATAATTTTATTTGGTTATTTACTTTTTTTTTGTAACTTTGTAGCGCGATTAGGAGCGAAAGTTCCTAAACGGACCAGCCCGGTTATCAAGCCGGGCACTTTTTTTATAGTAGGTTGGCATCCGCAGTGCCGTTGCCATGCCGTACCGGTACTAAAGTCGCATTTTTTTGTGGCATACGTATCCGCCTCTCCATTTGGAGAGGGGACGGGGGTGAGGTAATTTGACATCACGAGCGTAGCGAAGTGATACATTATCGCTAAAAATCGTCGCACAAAACCCTGCAGCTTGCGCAGGGGTGTGCGACTGTTATTTTTAGCAAGCATTTTTCTTTTGGTTCGTTTTCTTTTGTTGCCACAAAAGAAAATGAACAATAAAATGTATCAAGACAAAAGGAAAAGTAAGAAGAAAAAGGCTATTGCCACAAGATTTATAGAGGAAAGACCATAAAAAAAGCCATAAAACAATTTTGTATTATCAAAATTATTATGTATTTTTGCAATACAAATTTTTGATAGTTATGTTACATTAAAAATAGACGCCATGAAAAGTTTCTTCAAAATTCAAACTGTCGTCCTGTTCATCCTGTCTTTGGTTGCATCCGAAGTGAATGCACAAAACAAATTGCCTTATTCCCCTCAAATAGAACCCTACGTTGATTATCTTAGCAAAACGTATTTACTGTCTGCCAAAGATTTTGTACTCTCACTCTTTGATACGCACGACATTGTAGTGATTTGCGAGCGCCACCATTGCGATACGACGCAATATGATTTTATTTGGACATCATTAAAGACCCGCGATTTATAGATAAAGTTGGCAATGTGTTTACAGAAATCGGATGTATCAATAAAAGCGAAGAAGCCAATCGTATAGTACGCACATCGTTTGCTTCGGAAACAGAAAAAGCAGTCGCATTGGGGACTTTGTTCAGAGATGCTACATACGATGGGTGGGATAAACCCAATTATTACCAATATTTAGAAGGCATCCATCGCATCAACCAAACCTTGACTCCCGAAAAGCAAATCAGCGTTTATTTTACAGGTGAGAATTTTGATTGGGCGAACCCTATTACCATCGAAGAATATAACAAGCTTGATACACTTTGGTTCTACACTGACGATGATAGTTTGATGGCTGCACATTTTGATCTGAATTTTCAAAAAATACAAACACAGCCCCGTAAAAAGGCTTTGGTGATATGGAATTATCCACATGCGTTAAATTTACAAACATCTCAAAAAACAGCGTACAAACACACCTACGCGAAATATGGCGACAGACTTTGCAATGTCATGCTTAATTCTATGCGCATGAATGCAGGGCATAGACCGGTTGTAGATGGTAAATGGGATGCAGCATTTAAAGTTGTGAATAACCCCTCCGTAGGATTTTTATTTAAAAACAGTCCATTTGGACAGAATATCTTTGATCTCTACTATTCTAACGCCAAATTGCCTCATATAGATAGTCTGAATATAACCTACGCTGACGTATTAACAGGCTTTGCCTATTATAAATCTCCCCTTGATTTTGTTTGTGTGCTCGGTTTTCCAAAGGCTATGCCGAAAGATTCCATGCTCATTAAAGAAATATACCGTAGAGACTATATTATCTCTCCGCAAGCCAGGGACGTGAGTGAAGAGGATGGATTAAAAGTAGTATCCGAAGCTCTTCACAAGTATTTTATATGGAATTGCGCCAATTCCGAAGACGAAAACGGTAACAAGATTGATAACTTTGAGGATGTCCACGCAGAAAAATTCAATAACATCGTGAACCAATGGTTAAGTCCCAAAAAATAATGAACAATGAATAATGAACAATATATGTGGAGTGTCTCAATTTCTACATTTTTCAATTATGTATTATCTTGTTAATCCTTTAATTTTGCAAATCCTGATTCAGACAATTGAGCGCAGAGACGTTGCATGCGGCGTCTCTACTTTTGTGGCAACAAAAGAAAAAACGAACCTTTTCCATAGCTTTCGAAAATATTTTTAACCCAAAAGTGCAAAAAAATTTGTTTTTCGGAAAAAAAATTGTAACTTTGTGTCTGAATGTAACGTAGAAGAGAAGAAAGGTAACTTCGGAAAACCGGAGCACTGGACTTAATATGCAAAAGTGATGAATATTGTCAATATTTTAAAGAAGTTCTTTGAAGAACAGCAGGGCGAAGCGGCAATTCCCGGATTGGGGGTCTTCTATAAGTCGAATATCGACGAACAAGGAGCCGGACTGGAAGGGGAGAGCTATGTTATTCTTTTTAAGGAAAAAACACCACGCAGTAATGCTTTTGTGAATTTTTTGGGCTATGACCAAAATCTTACGGAAGCCGACGCAATGGCTGAGATAGAACATTGGGTAAATGATATTTTGACTAATCTCAAACAAAATCGCCAAGCTACTATTGATGGACTCGGACGCTTCACTATACAAGACGAACGCGTGCTGTTCTATCCCGAATCATCACAGACCACTCAACAAGCTTCTACATCTACATCTACATCTACATCTACATCAGAATATGGATTAAATACTCCCGTTATGCCAATAGGAATAAACAACAACAGACCAACCTACCAACAACAGTCTCAAAAAATGTCTCAATGGCTCATTGCCGTTATCAGTCTTGTCGTATTGATACTCGTTTTCATTGTCGTCTATAGGGTAACGGATGGTTTTAGATCCTCATCAAGTGAAAAAGCGCAACCTATAGCGATTCTACCGGTGGAAGAGATTCCCATGCCGGCAGCCGTTGTTGTCGAACCTCCCAAACAGGTTGAACCTGTGGCCGAAACCCCTGCCCCTGCAGCAAGAACACAATCGGCAAAACCTGTTGCAAAAAGGTCAACACCGCCACGTTCAAAAGTGGATATTGCTCGGATACAACCCGGTTACTACTATGTGATAGGCGGCGTGTTCTCTAGCGGAGAAAATGCTAATAAGTGCAGAATCCAAATGGAAAAACGCGGCTTATCGGCTACAATCATCTTGTTTGATAGAAACAAAGATATGTACTACGTCGCCCTCGCCTTATTCGATACAAGAGGCAAAGCCGAAAATTTCAAAGAGAAGGTGAAACGTACCCACAAAATAAACGCATGTTGGGTTTATGACCCTCGGTAAATTTGTAGATGGGAAAAGGCAAGTTAGCAAAATTTGAAGAAAATAAATTGTTTGCGAATTTATTTCAACCCACCTACGTAGAAGCAGTGTCAGGCTTCCCTCTGAAAGGGCAATGGGCACAAACGTTTTTCCATAATACAGCGGATATTGTTTTGGAATTAGGCTGTGGTAAGGGTGAATATACTGTGGGATTGGCACGTAAATATCCATATCGAAATTTCATAGGGATTGATATTAAAGGCGCTCGACTTTGGCGCGGCTTGAAAACCGCTACCAATGAACAGTTGCCCAATGTCGCTTTTCTACGTACACGTATTCATAACATAACCTTGTTTTTTGCTCCCAATGAGGTATCCGAACTGTGGATTACGTTCCCTGACCCTCAACCGAAGAAAGAAACTAAACGCTTGACTTCACCGCCATTTCTTGCCCATTACAAACAGCTACTGCGCAAAGACGGTAGGGTGCATCTCAAGACCGATGATACCGACCTCTATCATTACACATTAGAGACTATCCAGTCCGAACATCATCGTCTCCTATTACATACCGACGATCTCTACAAAAACGAGGACGAAACATTAGAGGTAAAGTCCGTCCGTACGTATTACGAACAGATGTGGTTAGATATGGGGAAAACTATAAAATACATTCAATTTCAATTGGCACACTAATGCGAATACTCTATACTATAGGTCTTTATTTGTACGCTATGATAGCGCATCTCGTGGCTATTCGTAATGCTAAGGCAAAACAGTGGATTAAGGGACGTAAACAGAGTTTCTCGCGATTGGAACAGGTTTTCAAACATAATACGCAGCCGGTGATATGGTTTCATGCGGCATCGCTGGGCGAATTTGAACAGGGACGTCCGGTTATTGAGGCTTTCAAAAAAAAGCATCCGAACTATAAAATACTGTTGACGTTCTTTTCGCCATCGGGGTATAACGTGCGAAAACAGTACGAATTTGCCGATTGCATTGTGTATTTGCCTTTGGATACGCCCCGCAATGCAAAACGCCTGATAAACATCGTAAAACCTACCTGCACGGTGTTTATTAAGTATGAGTTCTGGTTTAATTTTTTACATAGACTGCATAAACGCCATATCAAAATTTGCTTCATATCCGTTATTTTCAGGAAAAACCAGTATTTCTTTAAACCGTTGTGCGGCTGGTTCCGAAAGCAATTGCGCAATATTGATTATTTTTTTGTACAGAACGAAGAAAGCGTCAATTTATTGCAATCTATTGGCATAACAAACGTATCAATCAGTGGAGATACGCGATTTGATAGAGTGGCTGCCATCGCAATGCAAAACAAACCTATAGACTTGATAGCCAAATTTAAGGGACAAAAAAAACTTTTGGTTGTTGGCAGCAGCTGGGTGAAAGACGAACGGCTAATAGCCTCAATTATTCCTAATTTGGAACAGGAGTTTCAGTTTTTGATTGTACCACACGAGATTGACGAAATCCATTTAAGCAGATTAGCGCTTCTGATTGCGCAACCCACAGTATGGTTTTCACATAGTGATGAAGAAAATTTGAGCGATTATCGAGTGATGATTGTTGATGAGATAGGATGGCTTTCGCAAATGTATCGCTATGCGGATATAGCCTATATTGGCGGCGGCTTTGGGAAAGGTATTCATAACACTTTGGAACCTGCCGTTTTTGGAATACCACTGTTCTTTGGAACCAACTATCGGAAATTTCAGGAAGCGTGCGATATGGTTGATTTAGGAGGCGCTTTTGTAGTATCGGATGCACCGATGATGCTTTCAAAAATACAGAGACTTATGAATAACCCGAAGGACTACGATACCGTTTGCACGACTGTAAAACAGTATGTTGCACGTAATATTGGGGCGACCGAACGAATCATGGCTAAACTCTCAGAATGGCAACAAACAGCCTAAAATACGGCTTGGGATTAACGCTGTGTCTCCTTGTGGGGCATATAAAAGCTCAAACGTTCATCCAAAATGATCCGGATACGATTGTGAGTCCGACGGATACCATGATGAAGACAATGAACGTCCCTACAACAACGGTTGTAGCGGATACGCTGTTAACTATTACCGATGCAAATCCCGATACGGCAGGTGTCCGTAAAACCATAGCGCAAAAAGAAGGCGGCTCTAAAAATCGCGGGACTGTGTTTACGTTTACCGAAAATATATATAACGCTGGTATTCCGGATTTTAAATTTATAGATACAATCACTCATGACATCCATCGCTATAATCCCATTGAACAGGACGATATTTTTCGTACAAATCGCGGCAATTTAGGACTAATATCGCAACCGATTGAATATACTGTAAACTATGCTGTTGAGCAAGATTTTGGTTACAATCCGTTTGATATTTACCGGTTGACGTATGCTAACACGCCGTTTTTTCAAAGTCGCGAACCGTATTCAGAACTATTTTATACTATGGGATTGGGTCAAGAACAGATGTTTAGGGTTGTCCATGCCCAAAATGTGTGGAAAGGCTTGAATATTGGCGGAGAATACAGAGCTATCAATTCAAAAGGGAGATATGAACGTAGCTATACGAAGCATAATAACGCGCGTGCTTTTGCGAATTTCATTTCTAAAAATAGCCACTACCGAGCCGTTGCAGCTTATTATTTTAACGGCTTTGCAGTAAACGAAAATGGAGGACTTGACATAGCGGTTGACTCGTTTGCACAGTACGCAGACCAAAATGAAAACATGATGCCCGTCAAATTGAGTAGCGCAGAACGACGCTGGAAAGATCATAGTTTTTATGCCAAACAATCCTATCATCTTGGAATAGGACGTAGGGATACCGTTCCTAATTCAGGGATTGATTTAGGGTATCTTTCGCATAGTATCAAGGTGGATAAACGTCGTACCGACTATAATGACAATGCGTTGTTAGTGGGTAATTATCCGAATGTTTTTCGAGATTCCTCACTGACACAGGATTCCGTGCGGTATTGGTTAATGCGCAATACGGCGCTATGGTCGTTGGGAGATGTCGTCAACGCTGAATCCAACAAAAAAATTAACCTCGCAATAGGATTAACGCATACGCTGCACCGCATATCTGTCGCTGATTCCTTATGGATAAACTACCACACCGATATAGATGCCTTTGCACAAGCACGTATATATCCATTACCATCGTTGGTGTTGTTCGGTGGTATGTGTTTGCCCATTTCTAACAAAGATATAGGCAACAATAAATCTTACAATGCCGAATTGCAATGGTTTTTCGATGAAAAAAAGAGGGGCGATAATGTAGCGTTATCCTTTGATTATGCCGAAGTATTGCCTTCACCTATGCAAGAATACTATATCAGCAATCATTATCAGTGGTCATACGATTATGAAAATACGGAAAACTCGCGATTGAAGGCGGCGCTTCAATGGAAAGGGTTTCGCTTGATAGTCGAAAACCATCGCATCAATCGTTCTCTTTATTTGACGGAAAGCGGCTTTCAGCAAGCGCCAGAGGCTTTTACGATTAACAAATTAGTGTTCGAGAAAAATTTCAAAGTAGGGATTCTTGCTTTGGACAATCGGATTATATATCAAAAACTGAGCAGTGAACAATACCTGCACCTACCGACGTTTTTAACGCGTAATGCGCTGTATTTGGATTTTGTATTGCTTAAACATACGCCTATACAAGTAGGCGTTGAGATTAGTTACAACACGCGTTATTATGCCGATAATTACAACCCTGCATTGGGATTGTTTTATTACCAAGATGCAGTAAAAACGGGAGATTTTATATATGGTAATGCGTTTATAGATTTGAAAATTGCACGTGCAAATTTATTTTTTAAATTGGAAAATATTACAGCGGGATGGTTAGGCTATAACTACATTATGACGGACAATTATCCAACCTACACAATGTGGTTTAAATTTGGATTTTTATGGCGGTTCTATGACTAAATGGTTAAATCTTCTTGAAATACACCTAACAACCCACCACCGTTAGTGTTTTATCGTTAATTTTCTCTGTTTTGAGATAGATTTTGCTATCCCAATCCCTATCGACCCGACGGTCGAAGATAACCAACCAGCCCTCTTTGACACCCAGTGTGTCCATGTAATCGAGGATTTGATCATGGCTATTTTCTTCCGTTTTAGCTGTGCGGCGAAGTTTCAGTTCGACGGGATATTTTTGTCCTTCATACACCACGCACAAATCCAAGCGGTTACGACCGGCGGCAAATTCGCGGATGATTTGTCCGCCGCCATTGACCACCCGTTGCAGGAACGCTTGTAAAACCAAGTGAGGAGCCGCTTCTTCGTAGTCGAAGCGCTTTGTCCAGATGTCGCAATTCTCGCGCCAGAACGCCTGGAAATCCTGTAAGAGAAAATTCATGTCGATACGTCCGTTTTTCAGGTAGCGAGGCATCAGGTAAGGATACCTGCTTTCGCTCAAGACATTTTGGAAATTAGCGCTTAGTGTACGGATGATTACTTCGGCATAAATCGGATTGGCGGGTTCCACCAAGCCGGGTGCTTCCCGTATCAATCCAAGGTCTTTGGTGTAATTGTAATCGTCCGAAAACTTGTCGATATCTACCAATTCGCCGATAATCACCGGCTCCATTACCCGCCGCACCCGTGCTTCTTTGAGGCGTTCCAGCAGGCTGTCAATGTGTGTGTCGCGGCGCAGGATAATGGTTTGGATGGCTTGATGCACTAATTCGGCAGTAACCGGTTGGGTGTAATCGGATCGAAGCATTTTTACAATTACCTCGCGAGCAATGGCATTGACCAACCAAGGCTGCCCCTGCGTTTGCTGATACACCGTTTCAACCGCTTCCTGCTCAAAGATTTGTCCGGTATCAGCGGTATGTTGTTCATACAATTTTGCTATTTTTTCTTTGGTAAAATTACTGAATGTCAGCGCTTCGGTAATAATATTAAAAGGACTTGCACTGCCCAATGTTTCACTGTCGGGACGAATCTTCGCCTTGAAATCGCGAATGTTGCGCATACCCACTAAAACTACCGAATGTACAAACGGTGTCTGACTTCGGGTATTGTAACCATTCCGCAATTGTCGAAGGAAAGAAATTAGCGTACTTTCACTCAAACAATCGGCTTCATCGAAAAAAATGACTAACGGCTTATCTAACGATATGCAAAAAGAGGTCAGCTCATTTTTCAACACATTGGTAACATCCTCGTAATCGGCATTGGCAGCAAATTCTCTGGCTTTGGGTATTGCCGTATATAGTAAGGCTGATTTTATCCCTTTCACTATCGCCGGAATACCTTTTTCAGAATCAATGACACCCTGTACCGCCTCCAACGAACAGTAAAGCGCATAATATTTGCCTTCGTGATTGATGCGGTTAGCCAAATCAAGCAGCAATGTGGTTTTACCGCTCTGACGGGGAGCGTGAATCACAAAATACTGCTCTTGAGCAATCAAATCGTCTATATCCGTCAATCGGGATGAAGCCTCTATCATATAGTGTTTCGCTTCATTACAGGGTCCTGCTACATTAAAATATCGTGCCATCGTTTAAATTTTTTTACAAAGATAGGTAAAATAATTGAATTATAGGGATTATATGAAACAATAGCGGGCACGGAGAAAAAAATGCACAATAGCAAAATCTACTCAGCCTTGATTTTTTCTTTTGTTACTTGGGGTTGTCTCATAAGCACGCAGATAACGCAGATTAGACGATTTTCGCAGATAAAGGAAAAAAACAATTTAGTAATAAATCGTCACTAATTGCTGTTATTTCATATTTTTAACTCTTTCACATTTTGCTGCGCTATGGCAATGGATCTGTTGAGTTTGTCAATAAACCATTGCTTGTCGGGCAAGGCGGTTAGGTACTGAGCCACTTTTATCTTCTTTTCGTCAAGCATCAGCAGTTCAATGTGTTCCGTGTTGCCTTCGCTGCAAAGCAGCAAGCCGATAGGCGAATTTTCGTGGGGCTGTTGGTCGTGCTTTTGCAAATATTTCAGGTATAGTTCCATTTGCCCTTTGTATTTGGGTTGAAACTTGCCGAGTTTCAGGATTGTGCAAAATAGCATCTTCGAGGTCTTTTTCGGAAAAATAACCACTCAACCCCAAGAAGTCAAGCACGTAAGTATTTTTGAAAACCAAATCGGGACTTAAATCTTGGTTGTCAATATTTTGTAATTCCTGTAAAATAACATCTTCGGGCTTTGCTGCAATGGCGGTGCGTTCAAACAGCATAGTGTTTTCTTTTTGCCTGAGCGTGCGAAGACTCCACTTTTCGGCGACACACATCTGTTGATAAAACAAGCGTTTTGTGCTGTTTTCGATAGATACGAGTTCGATAAAATGACTCCAACTCAATGTTTGCGACAGTGTCGCAAACATCTCTTCGGGGTATGCTTCTGCAACTTTAACCATACGGGTAAGAGCGGAATAGGAATAACCTTTGCCAAACTTTTCCATCAATTGTTGCGACAGTGTCGCAAGAATTTGCTGTCCGTATTGAGAATGGGCTTCGTGTTGCATATCAGCAATAATATAGTTGCCGATAGACCAATACAGACGGCTGATTGTGCTGTTTATATACACTGCAACTTGCCTGCCTGTTTGTTCAATCAGCTGTTCAATACCTTGCAATAGTTGATTGCTTTTGTTATTTAGATTGACTATTTCCATTTTCTTTCGTAATTTTCAACATTCCATTCGACAATTCCTTATTATTTGCCACCATTGCCGTAACTTGCTCAGCAAATCAAAGGATTTCAAGATATTCCGTTATGTGTTTTGTCTGTTCCATTAGTACTTTCCTTTTATTGACATAATTTTTTCCAGCGTTTTCTTATCCGGCAGTTTGACAAGATATTTCGATACAAAAAGATTTTCGCTCATATCGGCTGTGGAATATTCTACAAGCGTTTCGTCATTGTCTTTGCAGAGAATAATTCCTACCGGAGGATTGTCATCAGGCGCCATTTCGTTTTTCTTGAAATAGTTCAGATAAAGGTTCATTTGACCCGCATCAGCATGGTCGAACTCGCCTATTTTCAAGTCAATAAGTACGTGACATTTTAATATTCTGTGATAAAAAACCAAATCAATTCTATAATGCTTATTATTGAAAGTGATACGTTTTTGCCGTGCTTCAAAACAAAAACCACTACCGAGTTCCATGAGGAATTTCTGCAGATTATTGAGAATTGCCTGCTCCAAATCGGTTTCGCTGTACTCGGCTTTCTCTTCCAAATCAAGAAATTCAAGAATATATGGATTGCGAATTATTTCGCTGTTCGACTGTGGTTTGAGGTTTTTAATTTTACCGATAACGCTTTGTTTGTTTTTCGATAAAGCCGTTCGCACAGATAAGGAAGTGTCTATCGCACGTTTCATTTCTCGCACACTCCAATTATTTTTGAGCGTTTCCACTTCGTAAAAAAGGCGTTCTGTGGCATCGTCAACCCTTATCAGTTCGATAAAATGCGAAAACGACAAGCGCGCGAGCAAGAGTTCAGGATGCAAATCTTTTTCGTAAATATCGGCGTATGGCAATATAACAGACGGTGTCTGTTGAATTGTAATGTCTTGATTTACAGCGTTTTGTAATTCAACCGACACTGTCGGTTGAATTGATAAGGATATTTTATGTGGTAAATCTACCGTCTGCATTATAACCGACACTGTCGATTGAATTTGCGGATAAGTCAAATAAAAAGTTCTACAAATTCTCAAAGGTGTAGGCGCAACACCTTTAATACCTCTTGTCCGCAATGATTTCGACAGTTCATCAATCAGTTTCTCGCCATATTTGGCACGGTCTTCGCCATTTTGTTCAAATTCTACAATATAATAACCAAACAACCAATTCCTTACAGAAAGATACCGATTAACAGCACAAATTGCTCCACGCTGCATTGCAACGTGAATGTCGCTTATTTTTTCGACTAATTGCTGAAAGTTATTAGTTGTCAACTTGTTCATATTTTTATCCGTTTATACCCCCTTAAATTAGCAAATTTCAACTTAATACCTCATTCGACCCGCTTTAATTTCGCTGCCGCTGTCTCCAACGATTCTGTCGGCTCAATGATGTTGTAACTGCCCCAAAAGTCGCTGTCGTAGTACGACATTACTTTTTCACTTAACGAAGTGTTTGCTGAAAAGGCGTTCTTCCCTGTGATTTTCGTAACGTTTTCGTCTGTGCGGTCGGTCATCACCATCTCGCTGATGACCGTGTAGTGCGTGAAAAACAGTTTCTTTTTCCAATCGCATCGAAAACGGATTTCATCGCGGATGTAGTTCAGGTAACTTTTTCCGTTTTGCTGCTTGTAGGCAACGATGTAGGACAGTTTGTCGGGCGTAAATCGCAGTCCTGAGGGCTTTTCTTTCAGAATAAGTTTAGTTACCAATTCCTTGTCGCGCATATCGAGGCTAAATTCGATTCTTGTGAATGCAAGTGTTTCTTTATCAATGTAATAGGCGCCTTCATACAGCGGTTGTTGTGACACGATACTATGCGGCTTGAAAATGACAACATATTGCAGGCGGTCGTCTATTGAGGTGGCTTCGCCCATCGTATAGGAATAGTAGGGCAGCAGATCCTTGTCCAACAACACATCGGGATTTTTGACCACATCTAAGAAAATCGCCGCATTGGGACCGCCCACCAATTTAATGGCAAGCGTATCTTTTCGGTTAGAACTCAGCAACTCGCGTCCTTTCAGGATTTGCACCCTATCGCCTGTGGTACCCGCATTGTAGGACGATTTATAGACGTCCATAACTGCCTCTGAAATATTGACATAGCGCTCCCCCTTTTGGATGGTTTCGCGATAAAAAGCAGTCAATAAATTCGGTGTGAGGCTGTAATTCGTTTCCACCTTGTCAATCGCCGCCATGACCAAGTCCATGGGATGTTTCCACCCCAGCACTTCAATTTCTGCCAACTCTATCGAGCGGGGCGAGAGATAAAAAACCTGCCCGAAGAGGTCGGATGCGTCGATAGCCTGCCGTGCATTGTAATAACCCACGCCGGAAAATTCGATTTCGCTCACGTTCAATCCTCTATTGATTTTGAGAACAAACTCGCCGTTCTCGTTAGTAATCGTGCCGATATTTGTGCCAACGACCGATACGTTGATGTATTCCAGATTTTTTTTGCTCTTCGCATTTTTCACCACGCCTCCAATCGAAAAGAAGTTGTCGTCGCCTTGCGCTTGTATGGCAGGCACGAAAAAGAGCACACCTAAGAGCAGAAGTCCTGCCTGACTTAATATACGTTTCATTGCTATTTATTCTTAATTTTTAATTCTACCTTGTCCTCTGTTAATCCGTCTGAAGTAGCTTTAAGCGTTACCGTTCCTTTTTGCTTTGTGCCCTGCACCACCACCAAAGCTTTGCCGTTGAACAAATTGCGTTCGGGCTTTTTCAGGGAATTACCATCGGTGGCATCACCGTTGTCGGTGCCGACAATCGTGCCCGGTCCCTCTACGGTAAAAGAGATGAGGTTGTCGGCTGTCGGCACGGTGTTGCCGTCTTTATCCAATGCCTCCACAGTGATGAAAGAGAGGTCTTTGCCCGTTGCTTGCAGGGCGCTTTTATCGGCTGTGAGACGCAGAGAGGCGGGTGCGCCTGCCGTTTTTATCTCGTTCACTAACACCTCTTTGCCTGCTTTGCGCGACACGGCTTTCAAGGCACCGGGGGCATATTCGACACGCCATGCGACATGCAAATCATCACCCTCTTTGCGCTTCGTGCCTAACGATTGGTTGTTTAAGAATAATTCAACCTCATCGGCATTGCTGTAATATGCCCACACATCAATGGTTTCTCCTACCTGCCAATTCCAATGCGGCAGGAGATGCAGGACGGATTGATTTGTCCATTCACTTTGATACATGTAGTAGATGTCTTTCGGGAAGCCTGCCAAGTCGATGATGCCAAAATAGGAACTACGCGATGGCCATCCGAAAGGTGTAGGTTCGCCAAGATAGTCGAAGCCTGTCCAGATGTATTGCCCTGCGACAAAATCCGCTTTCTTGATATAGTTCCAACTTTCCTCGTGCGAATCGCCCCAAGGCACATGGCAGTTATCGTAGGCAGGGCATTGATGAATGGGGCGGTCAAACGCTATATCCCAGCGTGAGGGCCATATATGAGTGGTGTCCGCAGGCATCATATAGAAGCCGCGCGACATCAAGCCCGAAATGGATTCGGACGCAATGAACGGTTTGCCGGGGAAGTTGTCCTTAACCTTATCGTAGTCGGAGCGGTGATAGTTGAAGCCGACAATATCCAAAGCGCCCGATTGGAACACGTTATTGAACGGATTGACATCGTTGCAACCTGCCGTTATGGGGCGCGTGGGGTCTAATGTCCTGATGATTTCGGCTAAATGTCGCGTCAAAGCCTGATTTTCGACACCGCCACCTTGTTCCCAAACTTCATTGCCTATACTCCACAGAAAAACCGACGGATGATTGCGGTCACGGACGATTAAATCGGTTAAGTCGCGTTCGTGCCACGCCTCAAAATAGAGTGAGTAGTCGTGATCGCTCTTACTTCTCCGCCACACATCAAACGCTTCATCCATCACGATAAAGCCCATTGCGTCGCATAAATCCAGCAACTCCGGCGCCGGCGGATTGTGGGAGCAGCGGATACCGTTGCAGCCCATCGCTTTCAGTATCTCCAATTGCCGTTGAATAGCCCGATAATTCACCGCAGCGCCCAAACATCCCAAGTCGTGATGATTGCATACTCCGTTGATTTTCACCTGTTTACCATTCAAGAAAAAACCTTTGTCGGCAGTAAATTCAAAGGTGCGGATGCCGACCTTCGTAGTATATTCATCCGTTACGTTCCCGTCCACGAGCAAAACTGTTTTGAGGCTATACAAATAGGGTGTCTCTATTGACCAAAGATGCGGATTGTGCACCAACAAGTCTTGCGTGGTATCATTCGATTGCACCGAAGCCACCTTTTTCCCCTGCGCATCAAGCAAGGTCTGGCGTATTTGCACATCGGCGTGTGCGTCGTTCTTGATAGTCGTTTGAACGCGCACAACAGCCTCTTGTTCAGATACTTGCGGCGTTGTAACCTGCGTCCCCCACAAATCAATATGAACCGAATTAGTGATATCCAAGCGGACGTTACGATAGATACCCGATCCGGAATACCAGCGGGAATTGGGCTGTTGAGAGTTATCCACTTTCACCGCAATCACATTTTTCGTGCCAAAGCGAAGATGTGGGGTTAAGTCATAGCGAAACGAGATATACCCATTGGGGCGCACGCCCAACGACACCCCATTGAGCCACACCTCACTATTCCAATACACTCCGTCGAAGTCAATATACACTTGCTTGCCTTGCCAAGCGGTATTGGCATCAAACGTCTTTCTGTACCAACCAATGCCGCCCGGCAAAGCGCCGCCACCGGGTGTTGCAGGATATGCCTCCGAGAAATCGCTCTCAATGCTCCAATCGTGCGGGAGGTTAAGTGTGCGCCATCCGGAGGCATCCGCCGCCGCTGCAGAATAGTCTGTAGCGCCGTCGGCAAGTTGGAACTGCCAGTTCTCCGTGAAATCAACAGATTGACGAGACTGTTCCTTTGGAGAGCAAGCGCAAAGGGATAAAAGCGCCAAAAGGTAAAAAGTCTTTTTCATGATTTTCAATGATTTGTAAGTATCCGCAAAGATACGTAGTATTTTTCAAATTTCCAAATAACCTGAATACATTTTTGTAACATACTGATTAACAGGAAGTTAGAAACTAATTATATAAAAATCTCAAGAAAATATAAAATCTTTTCAAAAAAATTAGTACCTTTGTGCTTGAACTGGTTATGTATCCAAAAGAAATACAGTATGGGACAGGAAAACAATAGACGAAATTACGTCAGTATAGTGTTGGCGTTATTATTAGTGTTATCGCTTGTATTGACGTTTACATGTAGGCATCAGAAAAAGGTAGCGGAGCAGGAAAGCGTACGCATACAAAGCGAACTTGAACAGATTGTTGTTCAACACAATATCGCCAAGGTGCAAAATGTCAAGTATTCAGAACAACTTGCAGAACGAGATAGCGTCATCCGAAATAATACCAAGGAAATACAGCGTCTTATTAGTATTCAAACTGATTATCGCAAGCTACAGAAAAAATTGGATATGTTGCGCCAAATCACGCAAGACTATGTTGTGCGTCTTGATTCTTTGATTGTTATCAATCAAGAACTTGAAGATGAAAACAGAGTAATTAAGCAAGAACTCCTTTCGGAAAGGCAAAAAAATAATCAATTAGAAACGGTTAAAACACAGTTGGACAATCAATTGGCACAAGCTTCAACGTTGAAAGCCCACAATGTGAATTTGACCGGAGTCCGCATGAGAGGTACTGAGGAGATTGCTGTTGAGCGTGCCGATAGAATAGAAAGAATTAAAGTGCAGTTTACTTTAGTCGGTAGCGACATCATCCCTGCCGGTAATTATCCCCTTTATGTACGCCTTGTACGTTCAGATGGACAGATATTAACACGCAGCGATAATGATGTTGTTGTTATTAATGATATTAACCTGCAATATTCAATACGAGAAAATATTAATTACAATAACAAAGATCAAGATATATCCTTGTATTTCGATAAGTTAAACACAACCTTTTCCGCAGGAACTTACTATGTTTATCTATTTATGAACGGCGCAGAAATAGGAATGGCGACTTTACATGTGGATCAAAAATAAGATTTAAAAGTCTAAAATAGTTTATCGTTTGTTAAGTTAGCGGGTTAATCATGAATTAATCCGCTTTTTTTATCGTCTTGTAACTTTTTCATAGACGTGTTCGTCTTACCATAAAACAAAATAAAACAATTATGAAAAAGATTACGTGTAGTATTTTAGTAGCGATAAGCATTTTCTCTGTCAGTGAAGCGCAGCAGCAATCATTTGCTTTGAAACCGTTTCACCAAATTAAAGCCAAAGGACAAAGCAATGTTACGTTAGTTAGTTCTGACCAAGCCAAGATCGTCGGAAATAGCGACCTTTCCGAAGATCTATTTTCCGTACAAGATGGCGTGCTGACGATAGGTACAGAGAACAATGGAAACAACAAAGATAGCCTTAGTGTTACGGTCTATTTTCAAAAATTAGAGGGTATTGCTGTTTCCGGTGTGTCTCGTATTATCTCTGAAAGTACTATTATGGGAGATAACCTGGCTATCAACGCATCCGGCGCCAGTCGTATTGAGATACCCATGAACGTTGCTAATTTAGCAACTAACCTTTCCGGCGTAGCTAATGCGAATTTTTCCGGCAAAGCCACGACGCATACCCTGAACTGTTCCGGTACCGCAAGTTTAAGAGGCGATAAATTATTAGCTAATACAACACAGCTATCTACGTCCGGCTCGTCGTCTGTAACCCTTAACACGGTCAATCTTAGCGGTAACGCCTCAGGTGTAAGTCATGTTAACACACAAGGTACCCAAAACAACGCGTTGGAGGTTACCGGTATGTCCAGTATATCCATAAATGGAGAGCGACAAAACAAGAAAATCAATGAACGCAGCAAACATTCTTCAAACACAAAATAAAACAATTATGAAAAAGATTACGTATAGTATTTTAGTAGCGATAAGCATTTTCTCTGTCAGTGAAGCGCAGCAGCTATCATTTGCTTTGGAACCGTTTCACCAAATTAAAACCAAAGGCCAAAGTAATGTTACGTTAGTTCGTTCCGACCAAGCCGAGATAGTTGGAAATAGCGACCTTTCCGAAGCTCTATTTTCCGTACAGGATGGCGTGCTGACGATAGATACAAAGAATAATACAAACAACAAAATTAATCTTAATGTTACGGTTTATTTTCAAAAATTAGAGAGTATAGCCGCTTCCGGTACGTCTCGTATTGTCTCTAAAAGTACTATTATTGGGGATAACTTGACTATCAACGCATCCGGCGCCAGTCGTATTGAGATACCCATGATCGTTACTAACTTAGAGACTAACCTTTCCGGCGTAGCCAATGCGAACCTATCCGGCGAAGCCACGACGCATACCCTTAACTGTTCCGGTACCGCAAGTTTAAGAGGCAATAAATTATTTGCTAATACAACGCAGCTATCTACATCCGGTTCGTCGTCCGTAGCCCTTAACACGGTCAATCTTAGTGGTAACGCCTCCGGTGTAAGTCATGTTAATACACAAGGTACCCAAAACAACGAATTGGAGATTAGCGGTATGTCCAGTATATCCGTGAATGGAGGCACACTACAAAACAGACAAATCAATGAAGGCAAAAAACAATTCCGTCGTTTAAACGCTAAAATTGATGAATTTGGTAACCGAATTTTCATACAGGACAGTAATGCTAATGTGGCTACCAACATCACTGAAGACGGCGAAGATATTCCGATTGAAGAAGAAGAAGAATCACCTCTCGATGTTGAGGAACGCAAACACATCAAGAAGGAGATTATCTATACCGACAAAGCCATTGAGCTAAATGACCAAAAACAAAAAGCAGATGATCAGAACAACCATTCAGGCAAGACACAGTCTAAGAGAAAATCACACAGCCCTTATAAAGCACATTGGTCGGGTTTTGAATTAGGTATCCAAGGATATGGTACAGAACCTTTTTCAACGAATTTACCGAACGGGTACGATGATATGGAGCTACGTCCCGGACAATCCATCTCTTTTGCATGGAATATTTTTCAATACTCGTTTGGGTTTATTGAAAAACCGAGTGTCAAATTAGGATTAGTCACGGGTTTAGGCTTTGTGTGGGATCAATTTTCCTTTGCCGACCCTTCTGTTATTCCGACATGGCAGGATGGCGTATTCGCTATGACACGCTATACAGGTAGTGAACAACGGCAATATACGCGCAGTCGTATCCATGAAGTATGGTTTCGCGTACCACTTCTAATGGAATTACAACTACGTAGTCCTTCGCGCCATTCCATGATGTCATTGGCTGCTGGTATTGTGGGCGGTATTCGCTGCTCCGCATATTTGGAACAAGCCTATACCTTGGAATTGCCAAACGGCGAGAAGCATCGCAGAGATCTCAAAAGCAGAAACGATATTGCACTTAACGCACTTGCCGCTAATGCCGAAGTACGCCTCGGATTCTCACATTTCAACTTCTTCGTTAATTATGCACTAACACCGCTTTTCAACGAAAAAGCAAATCCGGATCTCACGCGATTTAGCGCCGGAATAGCCCTGTCGTTCAGGGGATAGCTCATTTTTTTTGGTTGATAGCAACGTGGCAGGAAAGTTTTCTTGCCACGTTGTGTTTGTGATACGCTCGCAGTAAGATAGCTCCAAATG
>BNXT01000013.1 GCA_025999775.1 Bacteroidia bacterium
CAAATATAATTATGAAAAAACTATTCACTATCACTGCGTTTTTGTGCTTGACAAGTCTGACTGCAATTGCACAAATCGATGTTTCATGGATTCGCTACCCAAATCTTTCGCCGGATGGTCAAACCATTGCATTTACCTACAAGGGCGATATTTATACGGTCGCTATTGATGGCGGTCGGGCAACACAAATCACCACCAATCCGGCTTATGACTACAATCCGAAATGGTCGCCCAATGGCAAACAGATTGCCTTTAATTCAAATCGTCATGGCAATCACGATGTGTTTATCATCTCTGCTGAAGGCGGTATAGCTAAACGGTTAACCACGAATGCGGTTAACGAGAAGGTGCAAGGCTTCTCGCCAGATGGTAAATACCTGTATTTTACAGCGGCAATACAGCATCCCGTCAGTTATGCTCAATTTAATTCAACTTTTGCTACACAGTTGTATAAAGTACCTGTCGAAGGCGGACGTTCCCTGCAAATACTTCCTAATGCTATGGAGAATATCGTATTTGACAACACCGGTCAAACCATCCTCTACGAAGATGTGAAAGGCAACGAGAATGCGTGGCGTAAACATCATACATCCTCTGTGGCGCGCGATATATGGTCTTACAATTTTACGACAAACAAGTTCACACAGTTGATTAATCACGTCAATGAAGACCGTAATCCGGCATGGGCAACCGACCAACAATCGTTCTATTTTTTGAGCGAACGCAGCGGGTCGTTTAACGTTTGGAAAACAGCTATCAGTAACTCAGCGAACGCCGAGCAAATCACCAAATTTGATAAGAATCCCGTCCGTTTTCTATCCATTAGTAAGAACGAAACTTTGTGCTATACTTACGACGGTAAACTCTATGTACAACCGAAAGGCGGCGCTCCGAAATTGCTAAAAGTGGATATCTTTAGTGATACTGAAGATGAGCTACGCTCTTTTTCTCGTGTTAATGGGGCGTCTAATGTTGTTTTAGCGCCGAACGGCAAAGAAATAGCATTTACTATATTAGGTGATGTTTATGTTACTTCGGTAGAGTTTTCCACAACAAAGCGTATCACGAATACGCCGGGTACGGAACGCAGTCTGTCATGGTCGCCCGATAGCAAGACCATAGCCTACGCGGCGGAACGTAACGGTAGCTGGGACATCGTCTTGTCACATAATAAAGACCCCAAAGAACCGTTCTTCTTTACGTCTAATAATATTGTAGAAGAGGTGTTGATTGGCACGCCGGATGAGGATTTCCAACCTCAATTTGCGCCTAACGGTAAGGAAATAGCGTTTTTAAGAGCACGCTCGAAATTGCATGTTATTAACTTAGATACTAAGAAAATACGTCAAATCACCGATGGAAGCCACAATTACTCGGTGAGCGACGGCGGTATTAGCTTTAGATGGTCGCCCGACAGCAAATGGTTTGTAATGCCGTATATGAGTGGCACGCTGAACAATCTCAATGATTTAGGATTGATTTCCGCACAAGGCGGCGCTGTTACAAACCTGACTTATAGTGGTTATGCACAGAGCAGTGCATCGTTTGCTATGAATGGCAATGCTATTGTGTTTGCCAGCAATCGTTACGGCATGCGTGCTCATAGTTCAGGGGGTTCACAGAGTGATGTATTTGCGATATTCGTTAACCAAAAGGCAATGGATGAGTTTAATCGTACCAAAGAAGAAATTGAATTGGCTAAAGAACGTGAAAAACTAAGCGGGGCTGATAAAAAAGATACGACAAAAAATAAAAAAGATGTTGTTTTTGAACTCAATAACATTGAGAATCGTATCAAACGTTTGACGATTCATTCTTGCGATTTGGGCGGCTTTGTGTTAGTACCGGACGGTTCCAAGTTATTTTACTTGGTACATGTTGAAAAAGGTTATGATTTGTGGATGCATGATTTCAGAGAAAATGAAACCAAATTAGTTGAAAAATTGGGAACTTCAGGCGCTAATTTGCAATTGGATGAGAAAGGCGAAAAACTGTTGGTTGCATCCGGACAAGGTATCTTCACTTTGGACGTTAAGAACACCAAAACACGCAAAAACATCACATTTAATGCACAAGTGGAGATTGATCCGTATGCAAATCGTCAAGCTATGTTCAATCATGTATGGCGTACGGTGAAAGAGAAGTTCTACAACACAAAAATACACAATGTGGATTGGGACGGCTATAAAGCGGTTTATGAGAAGTTTTTACCTCATGTTGACAATAACTATGATTTTTCTGAATTATTGAGTGAATATTTAGGTGAACTCAATGCGTCACACACGGGTAGCGGCTATCGCCAAACGGGAACTAACCTTGCGACAACGGCTCAGTTTGGACTATTGTATGATTTGACCAAAGCCGAAAAGGGCGTTCGTATTGACGAAGTACTCAAGGGCGGACCGTTTGATAATGCAACAACAAAAGTAAGAGCCGGACATTACCTCATTAAAGTGGATGGCAAAGAAATACTTGCAAATACGGACTTTTTTGAACTATTAAGTAATAAAGGTACGCAATCCGTTTATTTGACATTCACAGATGGTACTACGGAATACAGCGAGAGTGTGAAACCTACGTCTGCACAAGCCGAGTTATTATATCAACGTTGGGTTGAGAACCAACGCCAACGGGTTGAAAAGCTATCCAATGGACAGTTGGGTTATGCCCATATTCGCGGTATGAACGATGGTAGCTACAGAACAGTGTATAGTGAAATCATGGGACGTTACAAGGACAAAAAAGGCATTGTGGTTGACACACGTTTTAATGGTGGCGGACGTCTGCATGAAGATATTGAAACGCTATTTAGCGGAGAAAAATATTTTGAATTGGTGCCGCGTGAACAAAAAACCGCTGACCATCCCTCTAAACGTTGGTTTAAACCCAGTATAATGCTTATTGGCGAAGCCAACTATTCCAATGCACACGGTACTCCGTGGGTCTATAAAAACCAAAAAATCGGACAATTGGTGGGGATGCCCGTACCCGGTACTATGACCACCGTGTGGTGGGAAGACCTGCCGGAACCCGGATTATACTACGGTATTCCGGTGGTCGGTTTTGTAGATAAAAATAATAGGTATTTAGAAAATCAACAATTAGAACCTGACATTAAGGTTGCTAATGAAACAAATATTTTACTGCAAAATCGGGATCAACAAATTGAAGAAGCGGTTAAACTACTGCTTCAAGAAGTCCGTACCTATCAAGACGTTTGGGAACAGTTCGACTACAACAAAAAGTAGTTCTATAATCTAACCTATAAACGGCAACGATGCTGATACGTATTTCAAAAACCAACTATTCTGTACAGTTCATACTGTTTGTTGTAGTGTTGATAGCGCTTTGGACGAAAGCGTTTGTCGATAACAGTACAGCAGACAGTGTGGCGGGTACAGACAATGGGGTCTTTGAAATACTCTTTGGATGGCGCTTTGCCATGCCTATGCTCGCTACCGTTTTGGCAATGACGCTGATTCTCATACAGTGTTTGTTGATAAATCGTATAGTCTTAACCAATTCGCTGTCTGGCGATCCCTTGATAATCTGCTTGATTTATCTGCTGTTAACGAGCAATTATGCAAGCCTACAGTGTCTGAGCGTGCATCATATCTCCAACCTTTTTATTTTGGGAGGATTGTTTTATGTATTCCGACTATTTGATAAAACGAAAGCCTACACCGATGTGTTTAATATTGGCGTGCTGTTTGCGGTAGCCTCGGTTTTTTGCGCTCCATTGCTATGGCTATGGTTGATTGTAGTTTTGGCATTCTTTGTTTATTCGGTGAATACATGGCGAGAGTGGGTTATTGCACTGTTGGGATTAGCTTTCCCATACATTTGGTTGATACTCATACTTGGCGTTCAAAATATAAGTTTACCACAGCAATGGTGGATGTCGTTCATGCTCTCACAAGAACAATTGTTCGATTACTCTTCCGTATCGGATTCGTATGCGGTTTTTGCCGGATTTGTATTGCTGCTTTCGGGTTGCGGTGTTATTTATGAACAAAACCATGTTTTGGATAAGGTTATAGCACAGCGTAAAAAAATAGTGGTTTTGATATGGGCGTTTTTGTTATCGGTAGTTTTATTGTTCGTATCTGATTTTTCACAAACAAACCTTATGGTGTGTTTCTGTTTTTGCCCATTTCTTATTGCGAAATTTTTATGGTCATCGCGATGGCGTAAAATCACGGAGACCTTGTTTTATGCGCTATTGTTAGGAAGTCTTGTTTTGGTGTGGTGTTGAGGCGCTATCGAATTGAGTGTGGAGAGTTGAGAATTGAGAGTTGAGAATTGTAGAAACTAACGACCAATGATTAACGACATTGTGCCGTTGGAAAATTTGGCGTAACTGTCATACTTCAGCCAATCGCCCGTATTGATGTATCGTGATTGACCGACAAGCGGCAAATCTAACGGATAGTGTCGGTGTCCCAACACGAAGAAATCAACCGAATCATGCGTTTGCAGATAGTCTTGACAATAAAGGTATAGCATCTCGTTTTCAGGATGGGTAAAAGCGATTTCTTTTTGAGGTTGTTTTGAGCGACTATTTTTTGATAAATAATGAGCAATTTTAAAGCTTAAACGAGGGCTTACAACAGCAAAAAGCCATTGAAAAGCGATGTTTGTGTAAATGAGTTTGAAAAACTTATATCCATTATCACCTTTGCCCAAGCCGTCGCCGTGACCAATGAGTAAGGTTTTGTTTTGTATGGTAAATAAG
The DNA here is from genome assembly GCA_025999775.1 of Bacteroidia bacterium. Classification (GTDB taxonomy): domain Bacteria; phylum Bacteroidota; class Bacteroidia; order Bacteroidales; family P3; genus BNXT01. The sequence goes on from BNXT01000013.1 coordinate 4,736, forward strand.
CATGGTTGGCGATGCACGGTCAACCCCAATACTTGCTCTAAATACCCAAAAGTCCAAGCATCGTGATTACCCGTAAAATAGTGTATCTCAATGCCTTTGAGACGTAATTCAACCAATTTTCCCAGAAACAGAACATGTCCTTTTGGCACAAGGTATCGGTATTCAAACCAAAAATCAAACACATCACCTAATAAAAATATATACTTAGCATCCGCAGCAATGGTATCCAACCATTGAACAATGCGTTGTTCGCGGGCAAAACTATCGGCTTGCGAGGGCGCTCCGAGATGAAAGTCCGACGCAAAATACACATTTTCGTGCGGTAATAACGATAGTTCAAACTGTTGTGTAGCCATAGCGGTTGCAAATGTACGGAAAAAACTTGAATATTGATGCACGAATATTGACGGAAAATCAAAAAAAAAATTGTATCTTTGCAACATATTTAATTAAGGGCGGATTTTTAATAACTATGTGTTAACAACACTGTATGAAAAAAGACATTATATTAGCAGGAGTAGGGGGGCAAGGTATTTTATCGATAGCGACGGTTATTGGAGAAGCTGCTGTGGCACAAGGATTGTTTCTGAAACAAGCCGAGGTACACGGTATGAGCCAGCGCGGTGGCGATGTGCAGTCGCACCTGCGTTTGTCTGACCAACCCATTGCCTCAGACCTTATTCCGGAGGGCAAAGCCCACTTGATCATCGCCGTTGAACCGATGGAGGCTTTACGGTATTTGCCGTGGTTAGCGCCGGAAGGATGGGTTATTACCAGCACGCAACCGTTTATCAACGTCCCGAATTATCCTGATCCGGAAGAAATTATGACATGTATTAAACAACTCAACCAATATGTGGCGATTGATGCTGATAAAATGGCAAAAGAGATTGGTAATGCACGCGTAACAAACATGATTGTTCTTGGCGCTGCATCGCCATATTTGGACATACCGTTTGACAAACTTGAACAGGCTATCCGAACCATCTTTAATCGTAAAGGTGAAGATATTGTGAAGCTTAATATACAAGCGCTAAATAGTGGTAGAACTTTTGCAGAGCAACGCTCATAAATGCCTTTTTAAAATAATACTAAAAGTGAAATATATACAAAAAATGAAACATTTTAACTATACAGTTATTGTAGCTGTAATCCTAAGTTTTATCATCCTTCCGGCTTGTAGAAATAAGGATTACGATTTAAAGAAAATAGATATGACTGTTCACTTAGGTGGCGATAGTTTGTTTATTCCTATTGGCAGTACCGATACAATCCGTCTCGGCGAGTTATTGGATACGGGTGTGGTGGATGTACTTACGCTACTTGACGATGGCAGCTATGGGTTCCGTCTTGGGAATTCGTTAAGTATTGATATTCCGACTCTCGATACGAATGCTTTAAGGATTGATGACGTTGTTTGGGCGCAGTCTCACGGTTTTAGTATGTTTGCTAACGGCTTGTACGACGGCTTGGTCATACCCGGTTTCTCGCTTGAGCAAATTATTCCGATGAATATTGCGTCGGGCGATTTTAATACGTTGGCTATTCCTCCGATTATAGCATCGACTACGTTTCCAATAGGCTTAACATCGGTACCCAAACCGCCGTTTCCTATAGTCGTACCTATACCGACATTGACGGCTAATATAGACAAATCGTCGCCGGTGAATATATCCACGACGCTACCATCACAAATCAAAAAGATAAACAACGTAATACTTGCTGCTAATTCTGCTGTGGAAATTATCCTGAGCAAAGAGAATTTCCCAAGTGGTATTCAGGTGAATGTTGATATGTTGCAGATTGTTTTTCCTCCCCAGTTTAGTTTAGCGCCCGGTGCAAATGTGAGTGGTAGTACTTATACACTGGAGAATTACAGTTTTGTAAATGATATGTTAACCATAAAGATTGAGATAGCGGGTATTGACCTCAGTAGCACAGAGCCGGTGAACCAAGTGTTATCGTTGTCTGAGCAAATTCAGGTAACCGGAAGATACAGTGTTTCCGGTACGATAAACAGTAATGAATTGCCGACAAATGTTGCTGAAGACGCTAAAATTCGTCTTGTACAACGTTCTGATTTGACTGTCGAATCGTTAGAAGTGCACATCAATCAAATAGAATACAATTTACCAAGCGTGAATGAACCTATTTACCTTACAGCGCCCTTGGATGCAAGTATAGATAGTATTCACAGAATCACTGTCTCAGGAACGATGCTGTCCTTACAGTTGCAAATACCAACCTTGTCGCCGTCAACACCGATTACTACCAATGCCAATGGCATCAAAATACAATTTCCAAAACTATTCAAGTTTGCCAATGTCGCAGGTCTTGATCAAGTAACCAACATTTATACTATACAAGGCGCAATACCGAACATTATACAGTTGGAACTGGAATATTTGGAAGTGAATGAAGCTGTCAATGCGTTGGGTATGCTTGAGATTCGCGATACAATCGCTATTTCAGGCGGCGTGCAGATTTCGGAAGGCACGATTAATTCTACGCAATTGAATGGTTTGTCATCCCAAAAAATAGGAGTGATAGCACAACTATCGGACATAAGAATTACGGAATTTTCGTTGGGTGGTATTTCCGCAATGTATGCAGATTCTACAGTATTGGAATATGCATTCGACGAATTACCGCCAGAGATTAAAAGTTTAGATAGTATCATGTTTTCAAACTCTGGTGCAGAGATTGAGTTGAGGATTGAATTTGACCAAACAATATTTGGTGGGAAAAATTTACAAGGCTCGTTGATTGTTGATTTACCCGATCTTATTATGTTTGGTGAAGATGCGTCTATTCAGGCAGGAAACGTTTTGAAGGAAAACATCATATTGACGAATAATGTCTGGCAAAAAACTTTGGTCATTAGAGGATTTAGATTTGACAACAGCTTAGTGAATGGTGAGTTGAAAATAGAAGAAAAAGTTAAGGCAGAGGCGTTTTTTCAAATTATAGATCCAACCATATCTATAAGCGCTTTGGTGGGTCAACAGATACAAATTGACCTATATGCAGCGATCAAACATATACACTTTGATCGTATTTACGGACGGGTATCGCCGAATATTGAACCACAGCGGTTTACATTTGCTATCGACGGCTTACCGGATATGCTTACACAAGGAGGCACGATGTTGAGTTTATCAGACCCACACTTGAGTTTATCGTCTTCAAGCAATTTGGGTATTCCTTTGAAAGCGGATGTCGAAATTATTCCGTGGAGTGGTGGTACAATCAATGAAAGTGCACACCAGAAACTTAGTCTGGTATTCAAAAATGCGCCGGATGCAACAGTTAATCAAGATAATAAATTTTGGATTTCAAAATCCCAAGATAATGTACCATCAGGCTACACGTTTATCGGTGCGGATTTAACCCAATTATTCAGAAAAATACCGGATTCTGTGCAGTTTATCCTGACACCCGGCGTGGACGAAAATGTACAATGCATATTTGAGCCTTACGGTTCTTACTACGTAGATGTGGACTACGAAGTGGGTTTACCGCTCTCTTTTGACGAGGATTTCTATTTTTCTTATGGCGATACCCTTGATGCTATTGATAGCAGTATGGCGGATTTGCTTTTTAAGGGCACTCAAATCGGCGTCTATGGAGAAATTTTAAACTCCATACCGATGACGTTAGACTTTATGATTACGCCACTTGACGAAAATAATGTACCTATTCCGATTGCTTTTCTGACGCAAAAGATATTAGCGGGCGGCAAAAACAATACTGCCGTTCGGTCGGACTTGGATATGGCGTTCAATGATCCCGATGGGTTGATGCGACATGTTCGGAAATTTGCCTATAAGATCATGGCAAGTATGGACGGTGCGCCTCCGGCAGAACCTATCCGTCCGGAAAACTTTGTTAAAGTGAAACTGAAAGCCAAAGTGATTGGCGGCATAGATTATACGTTGTAGAACTTGATTAGAAAAGCAAAATGAAAAAGATATATTTCTTAATAATTATCAGTTTGATATGTAAAATAGCAGCGACACAGGATGTCCGTACAAACTATTTTTTGGATCAGTATTCGCATAACCATATTTTCAATCCTGCATTGTCGCCGACGCACGGCTATATTTATATCCCGGTAGTGAACCTATCAGCGAAAGCCTCGCTTGGTGGTCTTAGCTTATCGAAAGTGTTGTTTCCGTTGAATGGCGAATTGGTTACCGGTCTTCACCCCCAAATTAGTTCGGATAAATTTTTGTCAAACCTACCCCAAAATAGCAAAATAGCTGTTGAAGCCCTTGATAGGGTTCTATCCTTGGGATTTTATTTGCGTGATCAGTTTTTTAGCTTTGATTTATCCGTGAAAACCGGAGCGTATATGACTATTCCTTACGATTTTTTTAATTTTTTGAAAAACCAAACATCTTCGCGGGATACGCGCTATAATTTTAAAAACTTATCAGTAGGCTCGGAGGCTTACGTAGAGATGGCATTGGGCTATTCACGGGATATTAGCGAATCTTTGCGTGTGGGCGCTAAGGTGAAAGTATTGTCGGGGTTAATGAATATACAAGCAGAGGTAATGAATGCCGATTTACATTTTTCCGCGGACGAATGGGAGATAAAAACACAAGCACAGATGAGAGCGGCAGGTCCGTTTTTGATTTTGCCGATTGATGACAACGGATTGCTTAAAATGGATGGTGCAGGCGTTAATGATAATTTTCCGGGTTTGGGCGGTCTCGGATGGGGTGGCGCTGTCGATTTAGGCGCTGTGTATGCTTTTGACGAATCTTCGCCGTTGAAAAACCTGAAGGTATCGGTTGGGCTTACTGACTTGGGCTTCATACGCTATAAATCCGATAATGTCCTGCAATTTGAAAGCGCCGGTGAGGTCTCTTTCAAGGGGGTAAATGATATTAAATTGAAAGATTCGGGTATTGATAATGTGATAGATGATATTCTGGATGAGCTGTCGAATATGATAGATTTTAAAAACGTAGAACCATCCAAAACTTCTTATTCATTGCATACCAAGCTCAATGTAGGTGCGGAATACGGCTTTTTGAACAACAAATTATCGGTAGGACTGCTGTCTGCAACACGTTTTGGATTTCCGGCTACCAGCTCCGAATTAATAGCATTTTTCAACTGCAAGCCCACTAAATGGTTTGGTACATCGTTCAGTACCTCCTTTGCAAAGGGATTGCACTCGTTAGGCTGGGCATTGGCGCTCACGCCCAAATACGGACTCAACTTGTTCCTTGGACTTGATTACATTCCGTTTGAATATACAGCGGGTGATATTCCCATTCCCCTCAGAGAAAGTCGTTTTAATGTTTCTTTTGGACTTTCTGTGCCATTAGGCGGTAATCGCCATTCAAAATATAAGAATTTAAAACAGGAGGAAGCGCCCACGAGTGAAGCACAAGAAGAGTTAATTTAGAATTATTAGAATAACAAACCATGAATATTGCCATACTTGGATCCGGAACATTTGGGACGGCGCTTGCTAACGTCATTACACCTGAACGAGAGGTAACACTCTACACGATAGAATCGGATGTCGTCGAAGACATTAACATTAACCAACGAAACACGAAGTACTTTCCTAATAAACTACTTGGTAAGAATATTCATGCTACCGATCGTTTTGCGGATATTGCCGATGCCGATTTGGTGTTCGTTGCGATACCGTCGCACGTTCTCGTGAATGTGTTCACGCAGAAACAATTTAGAAAAGACACGATTATTGTTAATGGCGCTAAGGGTTTTGCCAAAGAAAATCTTCTGATTAGCCGGTTTTTACAAAAATTACTACCGGAGAATCCTGTGTGTGCAATCAAAGGACCATCTTTTGCCAATGAATTGATTTTTGAATTGCCAACAGCATTTACCATAGCAAGTCCAACTCAAGAAGCATATCATAAAATTGTTGGAACCTTGCGCAAAGACCTTATTGTTACAGACTATTCCAATGATATTGATGCGGTGGAATACATGAGCGTTATCAAAAACGTGTATGCCATTGTGATTGGCGTGGTGGATGCGTATTACAACTCATCGAATGTACGTTTCTTAGTGTTTACAAAGGTTCTCAATGAGATACGTAGATTACTGCAGTATTTTGGGGTTAATCCTGAAATACTATTTTACTATTGCGGTATCGGTGATTTCGGATTGACCGCGCTCAATGATTTAAGTCGTAATAGAACGTTAGGATTATTGATAGGGAGGGGTTTTTTTGACGCTAATTTGCCTAACAGCGTGCTACTCGAAGGGGTACGTGCAATGAATGATATTATAGGTAGTATTTCGGAAAAAGAACAAGAAAATTATTTGATTTTGCACCAAATGCAGTTACTTTTACAAAATAAAATTAAGGTCAAGAATTTTTTGAATCGCATTATTTTCGGCTAATGAAACATCAAGATGGTAGTTTTGATTCGGCTCTGAGCGAGCGTGCCGGCATCGTTCAACCGGGGAATGTTAATCCGTACTATATCTCTAAACGTGAGACAGGTGGGCTGCAAACTAAGGAGTACTACATGGATGGCATCTTAAAAGGTAACCGCAGCGTATTAGGTCGGGCGATTACATTGATAGAAAGTCAGCATCCTGACCATCAAACCTTAGCGCAAGAGATCATTGAATGTTGTTTACCTCATACAGGTAAAAGTGTTAGGTTAGGTATTACAGGCGTTCCGGGTGCAGGAAAGAGCACAGTGATAGAGACGTTGGGTGTACAATTGGTAAAAAAAGGCTCAAAATTAGCGGTATTAGCAGTGGATCCAAGTAGTGAACGTTCAAAAGGCAGTATCTTAGGCGATAAAACGCGTATGGAGGAGCTGTCAGGCATGGAGAATGCGTTCATTCGCCCTTCGCCGTCGGCGGGTTCATTGGGTGGCGTTACACGTAAAACCAGCGAAACGATAGTGTTGTGCGAAGCCGCAGGATTTGATACCATCTTTGTAGAGACCGTAGGCGTAGGACAGTCTGAAACGGCGGTCTATAACATGGTGGACTTCTTTTTATTAGTACAAATTGCCAATGCCGGCGACGAACTGCAAGGTATCAAACGCGGTATCATGGAAATGGCGGACATGATTGTTATCAATAAAGCGGACGGCGATAATATACAGCAATCGAAATTAGCAAAGAGCCAGTTTGCCAACGCCTTACATTTGTTTCCACCTACGGAATCGGGCTGGATACCGCCTGTAGAGACGTGCTCCGCTTATACAGGCGATAATATTGACAAACTGTGGCAAACAGTGCAAGAGTATGTCCAATATACCAAAAATAACGGCTATTTTGAACATAATCGCCGTATGCAAAAGCAACGTACTCTGAAGCAATCCGTTGAAGAAATGCTGCTGTACAATTTTTACAATGACCCAGTCAGAGCAAAACAACTTGAAATAGCGCTCAACGATGTCGTTACGGAAAAAATAAGCCCATATATTGCAGCGCAGAAACTGATACACCCGTGATAGCGGCTTGTTTTTGCACCTTCTACTTTGTGAAAAATGAATAAGAAAATGGAAAAGAAAATTTTACTTTTAATTGTTGCAATAGCAGTCGTTTGTATGATGATAACTGACTTGCAGGCACAAGAAACAGATGCTATGCGGACAGTTTCAGGTGTCGTAACAGACTCCTTTGGCGAACCGTTGAGAGGAGTGTCTATAGCTGTAAAAACTGTAAAGGGAATAACAGGCGTGGCATCAGATTTATATGGAAAATATACAATAAATGTTCCGGAAAATGCAATTTTACAATTTTCGTTTATAGGTTTTACTACACAAAAAATTGCTATTGAAAATAAACAAATAATTAACATAACAATGGCAGATGAATTTTCAAAAGAATTTCAACTTGCACGCCCCATTAAATTAACAGCAAAACAGAGTGAAAGAGCAGAAGCCGATAACAATTTTGCATTTAGAATATTTAAAGAAGTATCAAAACAGGAAGGGGAGAATCTGTTTTTCTCGCCATTGAGCCTCAATATGACTTTGGGAATGCTCTATAATGGCGCTTCGGGCAAAACACGCAATGAAATTGTGGAAACGCTCGGCATCGCAGATTTTTCCGAAACTGAAATCAATGAATATTTTCAAAAAATATCACAGGCTTTGTTGGAAGTTGACCCAACAACGAACATTGCAATTGCCAATTCCATTTGGTATCGGAACAATTTTTCAGTAAAAAATCAGTTTGTGGAAATGGGCAAAGAATATTTTGATGCAGAGGTACGCGCACTGAACTTTAATAGTTCAAGCGCCGCCGACACAATCAACAATTGGTGTGCCGAAAAAACAAATAATAGAATACAAGATCTTATTGGCAGCACAGATCCCAATGACAGGATGTATTTGGTAAACGCCCTCTATTTCAAAAGTCAGTGGCAAATGAACATAAAGTTTGATAAGAAAAAAACCAAATTGGTCAAGTTTACCAAAACCGATAACCAAAAGAAAAAGGTAAAAATGATGGAACAGACCTCTTTTATGGGTTATTACGCTGACGAGCATTTGCAATGTGTTGAAATGGATTATGGAAATCAGGCATTTAGTATGGTGGCAGTTCTTCCGTCAAAGGATATGAATATCAATCAACTTATTGACTATTTAGATGGTGAAAAATTGCAGAATGTTGTTAAAAATATGCGAGGGCAAAAAGTATGGTTGAAATTACCACGTTTCAAAATAGAAAGTAGTTTTTCACTCGGTCAACCTGTAGAAGATTTAGGAATGAGAGAAATGTTTAATGGAGGTTTCGTAAATATTTCTGATGATGATTTGAGGGTATCTGATATTATACAAAAAACATTTGTGGAAGTAAATGAAGAGGGTACAGAAGCAGTAGCCGCGACAGCTGCTATTGTTGTAATGGGATTTGGTGGGCGTCCGAAAAAGATTGAACCTGTTCGTTTTTTTGCAGACCGTCCGTTTCTGTATTTGATTAGAGAGAAAAGTACAGGGGTTATTCTGTTTATTGGGCGTATGGACGAGCCTACCGAATAGTAGCTTGTTAAGTGTTGGTGTTTGTTATCGTATTTATCGCATACAACGGCAAGTTCGTCATCCATTTCTCTTCTTTATAATCCGTCAGCGAAGTACGTATAGCCTTTGTTGGTTTATATTTTTCGCAGAAAAATTTGAAACTTACAGATTTAAGGTTTTCGCCCGATTTTACTTCTATGGGTATGATTTCCGTATCATTCTGAATCACAAAATCTACCTCGTTGGTGCTGTTGTCATTTGCCCAATAGTAAATGTCATTATCTTCTTTGAGCAAAAGTTGTTGCATAACATAATTTTCTGTGATAGCCCCCTTAAATTCCTCAAAAATAGCATTACCATCGATTACGGCTGTCAGTGGAAGTTTTGCCATTGCACACAATAATCCGACATCATTGTGGTAAAGTTTGAATGTTGCCAAATCCGGATACGCAGACAAGGGTATAGCAGGTTTTGAAATTCGATAAATCTGGTGCAGCAACCCACAATCGAGCAACCACTGTATGGCTAACTCAAATTCTTTTGCACGTCCGCCTTCTTTCACAACGCCATAAATAAATTTTTTATTTTCCTTTGCAAGTTGGGAGGGAATTGACTTCCAGACCATATTTATACGTTGTACAATCTCTTTGGGAGCGTGTTTTGAAAAATCGTTTTGGTACGCTGTAAGAATGCGGCGTTGCGTATTGCGGACAATCCGAAAATCACGTTTGTCTATAAAATGCTGTACCACTTCGGGCATTCCACCAACAAAAAGATAATATCGCAAATAAGTTAAAAGTTTGTCTTTAAAAATAGTGATAATTTCCCAATCGGGATTTTCAAGTAAATTTGCAAGTCGTTCTTCATCTAAAGCTTTCAAAAATTCCGAAAACGAAAGAGGGTGCATATACAAGAAATCAACTTTTCCGACAGGATAAGAAGTGTTCTGATGCAAACTCATACCAAGTAGCGAGCCTGCTGCGATAATGTGATATTCGGGTGCATCTTCGCAAAAATATTTCAACGAAGTAAGTCCGCCTTCTGCTGCTTGAATTTCGTCAAAGACAATCAAGGTATCGGCAGGATTGATTTCTTTGTGAGCAAAAACGGATAGTGCAGTCAAAATCCTTTGCACGTCAAAATCTTCGACAAAAAGATTTCTAACGGCTTTCATTTTTTCAAAATTGATATACACTGTTTGTTTATATTCCTGTCTGCCAAATTCTTCAATGAGCCAAGTTTTACCAACTTGCCTTGCACCTAAAACAATAAGCGGTTTTCTATATTCGCTTAACTTCCAATCTGTCAGCTCTTTAATTTTGTATCTATACATTTTTCTCGACTAAATTTTCTGCAAAGATACACTTTTCTCGACTAATATACAAGTTTTTTTACATTTTTCTTATCTCTTAGTGGAGATCCGGTTTACACCCGCTTTCAACTTATTTCTGCTGAATGATTATGCGTTGTAGATAGTTTTTATGAGCAGTTGTTATCTTGAGAAAATAAATAGCGGACGGATACGAAGATACGTCCAATTGAACGAAATTATCGTTTGCCGTTTGTGTTTTCAATAATTGCATTTGAGCATCAAATAATTCCAATTTGTGCACTGGTTCTTTGGTAAAATTAACATAAATCATCCCCTTTGTCGGATTGGGATACACTTCCGGTTGCTCCGGAACTACGGTATTTGTTAGACCGGTATTGCTTTTTTCAGAAATAAATTTAGACAGCAAGCGAATATACGCCATCTGATAAGCTCCCATGGGTTCTGTTATTTCCCATGAATTGAGAGGCCAACTCGTATTGAAATCGTTATACATTTTTGCCGCCGGTTGATTGATCGGGATTTCTTCGGAAGTACAAATACTGTTGTTAGCAGACGAACCGCAACCATTCGGACAACATCCATCCCACGTATAATTTTCATTGGGACCTCCGGCAAGATAACCCGGCGCCGGACTAATGTGGTCATACCATGTATGGAAAATTTTGGTCACACTCTTGGAAGCTCCGTAATTATTCATGTTAGTGAGATAAACGAAGCCCATGGGATTAACACCGTGAATATAATGGAGATAATCCGCTGCCGCATCGGTGTACGTCAGCAGATAAAAGGTTAATCCGTAATCCGATTTATATTGATTGGAACCCCAATTATAGTCACGGATATAAGAACGGTAGCCGTCTTTTCCTAATTTTCCGATATAATCGTCCGATTTATTAAATCCGGTTGTCAAAGCCGTTTCGACTTTATTTTTGATGGTTTGCGAAACGCCGTCCATCTTAATATAATACAGACACATCAATTGGTCGGCATTCCAATATTGTTGTACAAAATTAGACCATGCAAAAAGCGGCAAAACCGTGTGTCCTGTTTCAAAAACAGCCAAATAGTGATTTTCTTTCGTCATTTCGTAGAGATACAAGGCAGCAGCCATACGGACGGACGCTCTTCGGGCAACATCTCCTTCATCTATTTCCTGGTCGCCTGCCCCTAATCCGATTGAACCATTGGCAGCTACATTGTTATGAAAAATCACATTGGGATTTTGTTCCGCCCATGTCCATGCTTTCAATGCAGCCGTTTGGAGTTGGTCGGCATATTGGGTTAAACCAATCTGTTTGAATACTTTATATCCGATGGCAAATGCTTTTGCAGCCGATGTAGTGGACATGGTACTTGCCGGTCCGTAAAGGCTTTGTCCCGTTGCTGCAGAGGGTGGCGAGGCGCCGCTTAATCCGACAATACTTAATACCGAGCCGTTTGCCTCCTGCATTCTCAACAACCAATCCATTCCCCATTTGGCTTCGTCCAATAAATCGGGAATTCCGTTTCCGGATTCGGGAATATTGTAATCGTCCGTCCAAATATCCGGATTTTCGAGATAAGAGAGCAGCATGGCTTCGATATAGCTGCAAGCCCAATTGGTGTATTTATTGTAATCGCCTGCATCAAACCAACCGCCGTGCAAATCGCGTTCGGTGGTGGCATCGTTTTTTTTATTGTATAACCGGCAATTTTTGTCCTGAAGCGTACCTATATGACTGGCGCCGTCTGCCCAGTCGTTACCGGCATAACGCGCCAACTTCTCACAACCGGCTCGTTGGTAAAAAAACATGCGAACAGCGTGTTTTAGCACGTCATTATAGACATTTTCGCCGATAGAAAAAGGATAGGATTTAACATTATTGGTAACATCAAGAATATAATATTTTCCCGTAACTGAGACCGAAGAAAAATCAAACCACCAAATTTGATCGCCCGAAGCTATGTCTGTAATCCCATTGTTAAAAACAACCGGCGCCCCTTGAAAAACCGATTGATTAGTCGTCGCATCCACCACTTGATAAATTGAACCGGGGGAAAAAGAGGTTATATTATCAAAACCTGTTTTGGGATTTTTGATGACTGCTGTTTTGGTTGCCTGAGGCAGATAACCAAACTGGTCTATTAAAATAAATGGCGACGTCGCTTGTCCCGCCATTTCCAAAGAAATACCGAAAAGCAACACCACCCATGCTATTCCTGATTTAATTTTCATACCGCAAAGATAACACTTTTTAAAAGAATGTCCAATTTTGTAATCTGTATCAATATTCATATTCTGTTTTATTAGATAGTTTGAAAATCACACACGCCGCCATTGCGCCACCACGAAGTAGCATCGAAGATAAACCGCTTGTTAGCGGCTGTGCATTTTATTTTCCGTTGCTAAAAAATTGTTTAGTTGTATTCCTATCTCATTCAAAGTAAGTAATACAGCTTCATTCTTTACTCTATTTCGTGTTTCTGAATCATCAAAGTCAGTTTTTTGCTTCTGTGATTGATAATCTTTTGTAATAGTTGTCGAAAAAGGAATAAGTCCAGTTCTTACATCCAATAATATAAATTGAGTTGTTGCGAATGCTTTTATGTCTGTACTCGAAAACATCTTATATTTTGAATAAATCTCGCTATTTATAGAAAAAATAGCAACAACATCGGCTTGTGTTCTAACTGCTGCTTCTCGAATACTTACAAATGTTGGATTATTAGAAATCAATAAATC